>CAZPRI010000009.1:0-5558 GCA_964589635.1 uncultured Candidatus Saccharibacteria bacterium
AATAACATTTTGAAATAGTAACCAATAGAAATAAAAATTTTATCAGATTTATTCAGAAAATTACTATGACCACTCGCATATGCAAAACGCAAGTGACGAATTAGAAAAAGTACAGAAATCACTCCAATAGAAACTATTATTAATATCATTTCAGTAGTCACAGATAGATTATACTACTAGATAGCAAACCTCTCAAACCTTATTATTTCGACTCTTTCTCCAAACTTTTGAACCGCATCATCAGTCAAATTCTTTACCTTCTTTGAAGGGTCTTTAATAAAATCTTGCTCTAGAAGAGTTTTTTCTCCAAAATAAGCATCAAGTTTTCCTTTTATAATTTGTTCTTTTAATTCTTCTGGCTTCCCTTCTACTTCCTCCATAAATAGTTCCTTTGCTTTAGCCATATCATCTTCGTTGATGTCTTCCATTTTTAGGAAAAGTGGTGAACCTGCAGCAACTTGCATAGCAATATCTCTAGCAAGAGTTTGAAATTCTTCATTCTTTGAAACGAAATCAGTCTCGCAAGCAAGTTCAACTAAGGAACCTACTGATCCTCCTAGGTGGATATATGAAGCAACAGTTCCAGCACCTAGATTTCTATCCGCTTTTTTATCTGCTTGAGCTTTTGAAATTTTAGCTAAAGCAACTTTTGCCTTTTCAAGATCTCCCTCTGCCTCTTCGAGAGCCTTTTTACATTGCATTATTGAAACACCTGTTAATTCTCTAAGTTCTTTAATTTGTTCTGTTGTGATTGCCATATTTATTTTGTCTATATTATTTATAAAGCATGGACCCCAGATTTATCTGGGACGCTGAAAAACACACATATTTAAATACTTATTTTTCAGTCGCTTGTTTACTGTCCTTTTGTCCTTGTTTGATTGCTTCTACTATTTGATCTACAAAGAATCTTACACTCTTTACTGAAGAATCGTTAGCCAGGACTGGAAATTTAATCTTTGTAATATCACAGTCTGAATTTGAAAGACTGATTACTGGAGTTTTTGTTTCAATAGCTTCTCTTAATGCATTATCTTCATTTTTTGAATCAATAATAAAGAAAGCAGCTGGCTTTCCTTTCATATTAATAATCCCACCAAATCTTTCATTTAGTTTTATTAATTCTCTATCAATAAGAAGTCTTTCTTTTTTAGTATATTTCGCAAGAAGTCCTTTTTCTTTTTGTTCTTCAAGATCCTCCAATCTTCTAACTCTTTTAGATATTTCTGGAAGATTAGTAATTGTCCCTCCAATCCATCTATTTGATACATAAGGCTGATCAACTGTCATCGCAGCGTCTTTGATGTATGTTGAAGATTCACTTTTTGTACCAACGAATAAAATTTGCCCCCCATTCTTTGCCGTCTCATATGCGAAATGCTTTGCGTTATCAAGCATTTCAATTGTCTTTTCTAGGTCAATAATCTCCACACCGTCTTTTGCGGCGAAGATGAAAGGTTTTGTAGAAGGATGTCTTCGAGCCTTAACATACCCAAAATGCGCACCAACTTCAAACATTGATCCTATTACTTCTTTTTCGTCTTTTTTTACTAAATTCATGTAGGCTCGATATTATCAAAGATAGTCAATCTTTGCAATAGGTTTGATTATTTTTCTGTTTCTGTAAACTCATCCAAAATCTCGTCAAACCCACCGGCAAGTACGGAATCAATATTGTGCCAAGATTTTTTTATTCTATGGTCGGTGATTCTATTTTGAGGGAAATTATAGGTTCTAATCTTTTCTGATCTATCAGCGGTACCAATTTGGTCCTTTCTTTCACTTGAATATTTAGCAGCTTCAAGCTGTTCATAGTGTTGTTCTACTTTTGCCGTCAAAATAGAAAGGGCTGTCTCTCTGTTTTTTTGCTGACTCCTTTCTGCAGTAGAACGAACATCAAGTCCTGTTGGTTTATGAATAATTCGAACAGCAGTTTCAACTTTATTAACATTTTGCCCTCCTTTTCCTCCAGCTCTTGAAAATTCCATTTCTAAATCATCTGGCGCAAGAACTAATTTTGATGTTTTTCTGATTGGTAGAATAGCAACTGAAGAAGTTGATGTATGAACCCTCCCTTTTGATTCTGTTTTAGGGATTCTTTGAACTCTATGTACCCCTGTTTCAAATCTCATTTTTTTGTAAACATCCAACCCTCTAATTTCAAAGGATGCTTCTTTATAACCCCCAACGGAACTATGAGATTCTTCTAATTTTTTTACGGTCCAATTATTCTTTTCTGCATACCTTTGATATGCCTCTGCCAATTGATATGCAAAAATAGAAGCCTCATCTCCTCCTGCCCCAGCTCGAACTTCTAAAATAATTTCATTAGGAAATTTTTCCTCCTCGACTTCTTTATGTAAAATTTCTTCCGCTTGTTTTAAAATAGCTTCTTGTTGAGTCTCTAATTCTTTAACTTCCTCTTCAGCCAATTCTGCCATTTCAGGATTTTCCTTCATCGAAATAGTTTCTTCTTTTTTTTCTTCTAATCGCAAAAACTCCCCAACTAAAAATTGAGTCTTTGGATTATCTTTGTTTTCTAGGAGTTCTTCTTTTGTCATAACTTAATAATACCTAATTATTTTACAATAACTAACGTCATCCCTGTGAAGACAGGGACCCAGGCCTTATTTAATTATAGTAAAGGTCTAGGCCCCTGCCTGCGCAGGGGCGAAAAAAATACAGTCGTAAACTCCTTATTTTTTAGTCGCTTTCTTCATTCTAGCCTTGAATTTCTCTACTCTACCCGCAGTATCGACGATCTTCTCTTGTCCTGTGTAGAAAGGGTGGCATGCAGCACAAATTTCCACTTCTTGTTCTTTTTTAGTAGAAGAAATGTTGTATGTAGCTCCACAAACACATTTTGTAACGGCATCTTTATGTAATTCTGGGTGAATTTCTTTTTTCATATTGGAAGTAAATATAGCAGAAAAAAATGCTTTGTCTAGTCTAAATCATTCAAGAAATCAATTTGAGTTTGGAATTCTTTTGCATGAGCAAGAACACTGCTTGCATAACCTAGGCCGTATGTCTGCCAGTTTCCTCCAGCATAATATCTACCAGCAGCTTGTTGTTCAGCACTATAAGTCTGAGATGCGGCACCTAAGTCAGCCAAAAATAGACCTGTTGCAGTAATAGCATGCTCAGCATTCCAAGGGTCTGGATAAACACCAAATAAGGCTTGAAGTCTTGCAATATAACCATTCCAAGTTGATGGAATAAATTGAGATGGGCCCATAGCACCTCCATACCCAACATCAAGAGGGCAGGAAACTCGTGTATCTAGTGGATTTCTACCTAGTTTATTTACGATAGTCTGAAGAGTGGCGAGGTCTCTTGTTGGATGAATTCCATTGAGAAACATTCTACCAGTATTTACTCCTTTTGTTGCTCCACTATTTAGATCTGTAATTACGCATGAACCAACGTTTTGTCCAATATTACTCTCTTGTTTCAAAATGGCCAAAATAAAAGCAGTTCTTACTCCAGTTCTCTGAGAAGCTTTATTAGCAAAATCTAAAGCCTCACCAAAAGAGATATTTGAGGAATCTCTCAATCTAAACAACGCAGATCGTATAGAACTTGCTTTTGCCTGCTTTTCAGCTAAAAGCTGTTCATATGTTTTTTCAACATTTTTACTCAAAGCGAGCAAACTATCTTGCTCATTCTTTTTTACTGCCACCTGTTGTTTTTCTTTTTCAACGACAGCTTTAGCATTTGCTTCAGCTATCTTTTTTTCCTCTAACTTTTGCTTCTCTTCTTCTGTTAATCCTCTAAGCTCTCTTATTTGATCAAACAATTGATCAAGTGATTTTTGCACAACAGAAAGACTATCAATCACCTTGAAGAAATCTGACAAATTATCATATGCAAGAATTATTTCTGGTAATGTTAGGTCACCAAATTTATTTGTAGTTCTAAGAAGTTCAGCGAGAGCGTCCTTACTTCTTTCCATTTTTATATTCAATTGTGCGACTGTCTGTTCTTTGATATCTATGTCTCCTCCCAATCTTGAAATAGCGTTACTTTTTTCATTAATAACTTTTTGAGCCTTATTAATTTCTGAACCCAACTCACTTACCTTATATTGAATAGTTGCAGAATTTGCTTTTTGCTTTGACAGCGTTTGTGAAGTTTCTTGAATTTCTTTTTCAACCTTCTCAAGTTCTGCTCGTAACTGATCTTCACTTTGCGCAAAGACACTTGTACTTAAAACAGTAGAGAAAAGAAATAGTATGAAAATGTATTTTTTTAGCATGGCAGTATTATATCAAAATATATGATTTTAGAAGAAAAATAGCGGCGACCGAAGGTCGCCGCTATTTTCTTATTCTTCCTCTTTTTCTTCTCCGTCTTCTTCCTTACCTTTCTTTTCTACTTCAATTGAACTCATGTCTGGAGCTTCTACTGGTTCCTCGGTTTCTTCAGCTTTTCCTTCTTTTACTGAAATAATAACTTCCTCAGGGTCTGTAATAAGTTCAACTCCTTCTGGCAATTTAATATCTTTTGCAAGAATTTGGGAATCAAGCTCAGCTAATGAATCAAGACTTACTTTTAGTTCTGAAGGAAGGTCTCTTGGAAGTGATTCAATTTCAACCTCATGAGCAACCTTTACAATCATAGCTCCATATGTTTTTTCAGCTGGTGCAAGTCCCTCGAATTCTAGAGCAACAGAAACTTGTAGCTTCTTTCCTCTTTCAATTGCATAAAAATCAGCATGCAAAACATTCCCTTTAACTGGATCATATTGAGTATCTTGAACAAGAATATCGTGCTCTTCACCGTCAATATCAAGTGAAATAATTGTTGAATCTCCAGCTTCTCCGTATATTTTTACGAAATCAGCTTCTTTCAATGAAACAGCTATAGGTTCCTGTTTTGGACCATAGATAACAGCAGGCATAAGTCCTTTTTCTCGAACCTCGCTTAATTTTACTTTCTCGTCTCTTTTATTTGCTTTTAGTTTCAACATAATACGGCTCATTATACAGAAATAGGTTTAAAAGACAAGAGGATTACTATGTTTCCCTCCTCCTTTCCGACAAAGACTCAAGAGGTGCCCTTATTACTATATAAAACCCTCTAGTCCTTCTTCATATGTGAGAAAGAATACTCTTTACTTCCACCTACCTTTTTCCCTGGATTAAATATATTATTTGGATCAAATATATTCTTGATTTCCTCAAAAATTCCATAAACTTCCAATCCAAACATTTTCTTAACATAAGGAGTTCTCATCAAACCATCATTATGTTCAGCTGTAATTGTTCCACCAAACTCAATTACTAGAGCATATATTTCGTCAGCGCAGGGTTGAATTTTATTTCTCTCACTTTCAATTTTCAGATCCATAAGTGGTATTACGTGTAAATTACCACTTCCTGCGTGTCCTGCGATATTTGCCTTAATTCCATATTTTTTGAGTATGGCCAAAAACTTAGGTAGGAATTCTGGAAGTTTTTCTGGTAAAACACAGAAATCATCAACAAAAGGTGCTGTTCTCTTATTTCCAACCTTTTTTCTAAGCAAATTAAAACTCTCCCTTCTAATTATGAAAT
>CAZPRI010000009.1:5568-24920 GCA_964589635.1 uncultured Candidatus Saccharibacteria bacterium
CTTTTGTTTTTTTCAATATCTCTTCAACTCTTTTTATTTTTTCATCTAAGATTTCTTTTGTGTCTTCTTCAAACTCCACAAGAACAACTAACTTTGGCATTCTCATAAGTTTTATACCCATCAATATTTCTGGCCAAAAACCTAGAAGGAATTCAAAAAGTGTTTTTTTTACTCTTTTTGCGATTTGTGGGAAAAATCTCATACCAAGTTTCATGGTTGTATCATCAAAGGTTTCAAGACTTACAGGACTAGTAGGAATCACATTTGTAACAAGTTCTGGAAGTTTATCCCAATCTGACAAAAAAACAGTAACCAATTTTTTATGCTTTTTGATATTTATTAGTTCCAATTCAACTTCTGTTAAAACCCCTAACGTTCCTTGAGAACCAACAAAAAGCTGAGCTAAATTGAAACTATCATCTGACTTATCGTACACATCCCAGATAGCATATCCCGAAGAGTTTTTTGTAGTCTTTGGTTTCGCTTCCTTTATTTTTGTGTAATTTTCATTAACTAAGGAGATAATCCTTCTATAAACGCCTCCTATAAAATCATCATTCTCTGAAATTCTTTTTGCTTCATCAAGTGTGATTTTCTTGAATTCATATTCTTTTCCATTCGACAAAACAACTTTAACCTTTTTTACAAAGTTTCTAATTTGGCCGTATCGTAAACTTTTCTCACCTCCACAATTATTAGCAACCATTCCTCCAATAGCAGCAATATTTTTTGATGCGGGAAAAACAGGCATTTCCAAATTATTCTTAATTAATTCTTTTTCAAAATCTCTAAAAAATACCCCAGGTTGAGATTTTGCAATTTTGTTTACTACATCTATTTCAAAATTATTTATATTTTCTGTAAAATCCACAATTAGGCCTTCCCCTATCGCACCACCAGACATATCGGTACCCCCACTTCTTGGAACCAATGAAAGTTCAGGATTATCGTGTTTATTGTCATTAACAAAATGAACAAGGTTCTCAATATCTAAAACGTTTTTTGGTGAAATAATAGCAGTTGGTTCTATTTCAAAAAGAGACGTGTCTCTTGAGTATTTTTTTAGACTATCTTTATCAAGGTGAATGTCCCCTTTTATCTTTGTATTAAGTTTATCTAAAATTTCATTACTCATCGGAATTACCATAATTTTAACATAAAAAAGTCAACGTCGGACGTTTCCAAGACAACACTCTAATATAATTTTTATTACAGAGTATAAGATTTTTCTATATTTTATTAAATTTTTTCTAAATTAAAAATGAAATACGTGTCAACGTCCGACGTTACCTTTTTTTTGATATAATCTACCTATATGTTTTGGAATAAAAAAGAAAAGACCCTGGTTAATTCAGGACAGGTAGAATTTTTAGCAATTGGAGATATTGTAACGGACGCTTTTATTGAGCTCGAGAAAGAACAAGCTTGGGTTGAAACAGACAATCCAGACAAGAACAAGGAGCTTTGCATGAAGTTTGGAGACAAACTTCCCTACAAGGATGTTGTGGTTGTTCCTGGAGTTGGAAATAGTTCAAATGCAGCTGTTTCTGCGGCAAGACTTGGACTTAATTCAGCCAGCTATACAAATGTGGGAGAGGACGGTTTTGGTGTTGAGCAGATTCAAGCAATAAAGGATTCTGGTGTTTCACCAGAGTTTGTAGTTACAAACTCTGGTGAGAAATCAAACTATCATTATGTTCTTAGATATGGCCCAGAAAGGACTATCCTTGTTAGACATACTGAGTGGAATTACAAAATGCCAGAATTAAAAACTGCACCTAAATTTATTTATCTTTCCTCTCTTGCAGAAAACTCACTTGAATTTCATCATGAGATTGCATCATATGTAAAAAATAATCCTGAGACTAAATTAATTTTACAGCCAGGAACATTTCAAATGAGGCTTGGTTATGAAAAACTAAAGGATTTGTATGAAACATCATATATGTTTTTCGCAAACAAAGAAGAGTACCAAAGAATTCTTGAAACAAAAGAAGATGACATAGTAAAACTTCTGGAACTTATGAATTCAAAAGGTGTGAAAATTCCAATTCTTACAGATGGACCAAAGGGGGCTTATGCATTTCAAGATGGAAATATTTGGAAGGCACCGATGTATCCAGATCCAAAACCACCTTTAGATAGAACTGGTGCTGGAGATTCTTTTGCAAGTACTGTTACATCAGCCCTTATTATTGGTAAACCTCTGGAGGAAGCCCTTTTGTGGGGACCAATTAACTCAATGTCCGTTGTTCAATACATTGGAGCTCAAGAAGGACTTCTTGAAAGGTCAAAGCTAGAAGAGTATTTAAAGGATGCTCCGGAGGACTACAAGATTGAAAAGATCAAATAAACTCTTTCCTTGCCGTCATCCCCTGGCCCTGCCAGTAGGCAGGTTGACCCGGGGACCCATGTTTAAAAAATTATAAAAAGCATGGATCCCGGACAATTCTGTAAGTAAACTTTCTAAACCTGCGTTCGAATCAAAATAAAAACAAGTTTTATTTTGATTCTCTCTTGTTTTAGTAATCACCTTGCCGGGATGACATAAATGCGGGGTTTTATTTTCTTCAATATTCAGTTCTTATAGGAGAATTAATAAAAGCGGCGGCCTGAAGGCCGCCGCTTTTATTAAAATTTCCTAAATATAATAGAACTCATCAAACACACTCTTAAATAGATTAATTACCCTATCAGCTTCACTCTTTGAAAGTTTAAATTCGCTTCCTGTGTGGGCAATTTCATTTCTGAATTTATGTGCTTCCCATGCTTTTTGTAAAGTTGCAAAATCTGCAGGATCAACTTTTTTCAACATATCTCCAATTGAAAGTCCGTCATAACTCATTCTTCGCAACATCTCGTCCAAAATAATATCTGCTTCGATAATAGCTTGTCTCCAATCATTCTGTGATTTTGATTTCATTAATTCAAGGATGTGTTCCCATCTAGTATTTCTAAATTGATCTTCTGTTGGCAGTCCTAAGATATCTCTTGCATCATTTGCCATCAAAATATTTTCTTTTTCCGCTTGTTCGTCTTGAACATCTCTCTTCTTCGCAGCAATTTTATTTTCCCTATTAATCTTGGATCGTAAAATTAAAACTACAATCAATAAAATAATTGAAAGTATCCAACCAATAGGTTTATATGTTTTATAAAAAGTTTGTGGAAAATAAATTGTTTTTAATATTTTTTTCTTAGAAGTTAATGAATCGTATTCAACCCAACCACTCGGAGCATCTTTGAAATTAACCCTCCACCACAAAGTCTGAAACTGCTCAATCGGCCCCTCCATTAATTTTCCGTCAGTTAGTCTTTTTTGCAGACCAAGAATTTGTCCACCAGGCTGTCTCCTAACCTGTATCTCTTTTTTTGAAACGCTAACAAGGTTTCCGAGCACTAAATCCCCTTGACCGACAAAACCTTCAACTGTAAAACCTTTGTTTCTATTTTCTAAATCTTCAATAGTATTTTGAGGTTTTGGACTTGCAACACCAAGAATCCCTTCACCAGAAAAATATCCTGAGACAGCAATCAAAAGAATTATTATTGCAATAGGCCAATAGTACCAAGAGTCGATTAAAGGTTTTTCATCTTCCATATAATTATTATATCAACATAGTCACCAGTAGTCAGTTATTCACCGCGGTCGTCATTCCTGCGGAGGCAGGAACCTAGGCCTTAGAAAATATTATTTGCGATAGGTAAAACATGGGTCCCCGGGTCAACCTGCCTGCCGGTAGGCAGGGCCCGAGGATGACGGAGGTGTTATGGAGAATGACGGTGGGTTTTGTAGAGAATGGCGTATGGTTTGTAGGGGATGACTTAAAGTATATATTATGATCTACCTAACATCCTCAAACTCTTTTCCAATAGTAAATAATCTCTCTTCATTAAACCAAGGTGCCATAAATTGAATTCCTAGTGGAAGTTTCTTTCCTTCTCTATCAACTTCTCCGGAAGGAATAGAAATCGCAGGAATTCCGGCCACGTTCGCAGACACAGTAAAAATATCTGAAAGATATGCCTTCATAACATCATTTTTTAATTCACCAATCTTGTTAGCCGGGTTCGGAGTCGTAGGCAAAGCAATTACATCAACATTTTTGAATTTTTCTTCCAAATCTTTTTTTATTTTATTTCTCGCCTTCCATGCATTTCTATAATATTCATCAGAATATCCAGTTGATAAAACATATGTCCCAAGCATAATTCTTCTTTTCACTTCTTCACCCAAAAGCTGACCTCTTGTCTTGAAATATCCATCTTCAAGATTTTCCCCTTCAACTCTCTCGCCAAATTTAATACCGTCATACCTGGACATATTAGATGAAACCTCAGCAGGAACTAAAATGTAATAAACTGAAAGTGCATATTCAAGACTTGGAATATCAATATCAATAATTTCATGACCAGCTTCCTCTAATTTTTGTAATGAATCGTTAAAGTTTTGTAAAACATCTTCATCAACTCCTTCTTTCAAAAAATTTCTTGGCACGCCAATTTTTTTAGTATTTGAATCTCCTGCTCCCTCAGCAGTAGTTTGATCCATTTCATCAACACCTTTTATTGTATTAAAAACAATCTCAGCATCCTCTACTGTCTTTGTAATTGGACCAATAACATCAAAAGAAGACGCCATCGCCATAAGTCCATACCTTGAAACAGAGCCATATGTAGGTTTCAAACCAACAACACCACAAAAAGCAGAAGGCTGTCTGATTGACCCTCCTGTATCAGACCCAAGCGCACAAATTGCCATATTAGAGGCTACAGCAGCTGCAGAACCACCAGAAGATCCCCCTGAAACTCTCTCTATATCAATAGGATTTTTTGTCACACCAAAAGCAGAGTTTTCTGTTGAAGCCCCCATAGCAAATTCATCCATGTTTGCTCTTCCCAAAATAATAGCACCGGCTTGTTCAAGTTTTGTCGTAGCAGTTGAACTATATGTAGATGTATAATTTTCTAAAATTTTTGATGAAGCAGATGCAGTCTTACCTTCAATCAAAATATTATCCTTGAATATAATTGGAATACCAGCCATTGGATTTGAAAAATCTGTAATCCTTGAGGCTTTTTCTTTCGCATCATTAAAAATTTCCAAAACAGCATTAATATCTCCATTCTCTTTTTTTATCTGTTCAATATACGCATCAACCAAATCGGCAGGAGTAAATTCCCCACTTTTAAAAGCTTCATTAATTTTTTTGATTGTTAATTCGTTTAGATTAATCATTGTTTAAAATTTTCTTAACTTTTATAAAACCTTCGTGAGTATCAGGCGCTTCTTTTAGAATATTTTCTGTATATTTGCCAGTTTCCTGAACATCGTCATCATTCCTAAATACATTCACATTCGATGAATTTCCAATAGTAATATCATCAGAACTCTCTTTATTCAATTCTTTTATCTTATCTACATAAGCAAGAATCTTATCAAAATCTTCTGTATATTTTTGAGCTTCATCATCTGAAATTTCAATTCTAGATAGTTTCGCGAGATGTTGTATTTCCTCCTTTTTCATACAAATGATAGTAGCATTATTTCACCAATTTCAAAAATTCTTTTTCACTAAGCACCTTGAGTCCTAATTCCTTAGCCTTTTCAAGTTTTGAACCAGCTTCCTTTCCTGCGACAACAAAATCCGTCTTTTTTGATACGGAACTTGAAACACTTCCTCCAAAATTTCGAATCAGCTCCTTCGCTTCATCTCTTGATAGAGTTTCCATTCCTCCAGTCAGGACGAAAGTTTTATTTTCATATTTTTTATCGACAGTCTCTTTTTTTATTTTCACTTCTTTCAAAAGAGCATCGAACATTTCGAGATGTGTCTTATCATTCATCCAATCATAAAAAGATTTTGCAACAACATTTCCAACACCATTTATGTTCTCAAGTTTTTCAATGGTCACTTTCTTTATTTTTTCTACTGTGTTGAATTTATTTGTGATCAAAATAGCTGTTTCTTCCCCAACACCATCTATAGATATAGCTATGATCAATCTCGACAATGAAACCTGTCTCGCTTTTTCGATTGACTCAAGAAGATTATCAACTGATTTCTCTGCAAATCTTGGAAGTAGCAATAAATCTCCTCTTTGTAGAGTGAAAATGTCTGGAGGTGTTTGAATTAAATTATATTCAAGTAGTACATCCAAATTCTTTGGACCAAGGTATTCAATATCGAAAGCACTTTTAGATGTAAAGTAGTGTAATTTCCTTCTTTGAACTTCAAAAGAATTTTTCTCTTTACACCTCCAAACTGATTCCCCAGGAACTCTTTCTATACTTCCATCTCCGCCGCAACCTTCTATTCTTTTTGGAAAAGTAAATGGTTTAGATTTCTTATTTCTTAAATTAATCAAAACTTTTACAATTTTTGGAATAACGTCCCCCGCCTTTTTTAGAACCACAGTGTCACCTATTCGAACCCCTAATCTTTTTATTTCATCTTCATTATGAAGTGTCGCCCGAGATACTGTTGACCCTGCAACCTTAACAGGAGTTAATTTAGCTACAGGTGTAATTGTTCCCGTTCTACCTATTTGAAATAAAATATCCTCCACTTTTGTAATCACTTCTTCTGCTTTAAATTTAATGGCCGTTGCAAATCTCGGTGCCTTTGAAGTAAACCCAAGTACATCTTGGTATTCTTTTTGATCGACTTTCACTACAACACCATCAACTTCGTATTCAAATGTATTCCTTCTTTTATTTTTACTATTCCAATAATCAATTACACTCTGAATGCTTTCTACATGTTTTCTTTCTTTATTTACAGGAAAACCTAAAGTCTCAAGGAAATCCAACTCCTCTATTTGAGAATGTATTTCCTTACCTTCAATAAGAGCAATATCGTAGATGAATACAGAAAGCTTCCTTTCTTTCACTTTTTTTGAATCTAATTGTCTCAAAGTCCCTGCAGCCAGGTTTCTTGGATTTGCATACAAATCTTTTCCTGCTTTTTCCAGTTCCTTATTTATTTTTATAAACTGTTTTTTATTTAAATAAACCTCACCTTCTACTATTAAATTTTTCTTGAATGAAATTTGTTTTGGCACATCAGCTATCTGTAAGACATTTTCCGTAATATTTTCTCCAACTTTTCCATCACCTCTTGTAGAGGCTTGTATCAACTTTCCGTTTTGATATTCGATTACAACTTTCAAACCATCGATCTTTAGTTCACAAGTATATGTTGGTAAAGCTTTTACATTTAGGTCTTTTTCAAGCATCCTCTTTACTCTTTTATCAAACTCCAAAACTTCTTCCTCATCAAAAGCATTATTAAAAGACCACTGAGGAACCTTGTGTTCAACATCAGTAAATAAATTACTAGAAGTACCCCCCACTTTTTGCGTAGGAGAATTCCTATTTTTAAATTGCGGAAATTCTCCCTCCAATTTCACAAGCTCCCTTTCCAAAGCATCATACTCTTCATCAGAAATCTCAGGCTTATCATTTAAATAGTAAAGATTTCTATGATGATTAATAGTATCTCTAAGGGTATTTATCTTCTTTTTTATATCAGAATGTAGCTCTTTCTTCATACTAAGAAGTATAAGAGAGTTCGAGCCCTCTTTCAACTACTCGTGGAGAACCTAAATCACATGTACTCTGATTATATCCCCTTGCCTGTATTGTAGTTCTATATTGACCCTCTGCTGGATTATCAGATGTATTCGCCTCCTTACTAACCTTCACCTTTGAGCAGTACACATCTCCAGTTTTTGAATTCGTTATCATAAGTTCAAAATCCATATTCCCTGGATTAATGGTGCTTCCTGCACAAGTTACTGGATCAGTACCAAAATATGAATCTTCATCTAAGAATGGGTCTGTATTCGGAAAAACATAACCTTCCGCACCATCACCTGGAGGATTCAAATCCCAATAATGCGCACACTCAAGAGCAGTATTCGCTACATAAAATGCGACCTGAGACTCTCTTCCTGTGCTAGAAAGTACTGTCTGTCGAAGTGCAATCGAACTAATACTTAACGCAATTGAAAGAAGTAAAACAGAAACAAGAACAGCGAACAAAAGAACTACTCCTTTTTCCTTATTAATCTTTTTTTCTTTTTTAAACATATTTAAATTTTTCATACTAATTTATCGGTATCCAATCATAAATATTCTCACTCACCACAATTCTTTTACTACCTACTACAAAAAGATTTGTTCTCCATTCAATAACCACTGTTACTTCAGTTTCATCACCAACATTATTCATAAAAATAGATCTAATATATTTACTATTTCCACCAGAAGAGTTTGGTACAAAGAAGCCATTCGAAACATCAATATTTAGCTCCTTACATTTTAAATCGCCTTCAATACTTCCTACACCACAAACCTTAGTATTACCAAGAGAATCTATATCGCACTGCTTGTTATTCTCACTTAAACAATCAGGAAACTTACCCAGTGTCTTCCAATCAACACCTCGAACAGCTAAACCATCTTTCGCATTTTTAATGTACTCAATTGATTCTTGAGCTAAATAATAGGCCACAACCTGATCCCTAGCCAAGAAAGATGCTCTGAGAGAATTCTGAGCAGCAGCCATTGGACCTGTAATTGAGACAACTAGTATAAAAATTGCCACAAGAGTTTCCACAAGAGTAAATCCTTTTTCTTTTTCAATAAGCATCTCTTCCTTCACAATATCGCCGTCATCCCTGCGTAGGCAGGGACCCAGGCCTTTGAAAATATTCCTTCCCTTAGTCGCACTAATAAAACTTTTTTCTCCGCCCGGCGTCTTCCTCGGGCTTGACCCGAGGATCCACGTTTTTATTTCTTTTTTAAATATATTTAAATTTTTCATAATATTAAATTTCCAATTTACTCTGTGAAACAGCTGTTTGAATTGTAAAAGCAGATGTTACTGTCCCCGCCTGAACCTCCCCCTGAAGATTTATAAACAACAACGGTTGTTTATTAGTATCACTTGTTCTAACATCAAAAGTTGCTGACGTAATATTTATGTCGGGTGAAGTTAAATCACTAATAGTACTACCTACTTGTTTTGTAATTTTACCTTCACCATCATCCCAACAATAACGAACTACTCTAGTTGTTGCAGTCGCAGCACTATCTCCTCCAGGAGCCCTGTAGTCAATTTCACTTGTTTGAAAACACGTATTTAATACTGAATCGCTTGGATTATCCCCTGTCTTAAATGATCTTGTCATAGCATCAACACTGAAATTCAAATTATTCATAACAGTCATCAGTGATCTTGCTTTTCTATTAGCGTCAGTGATTGTAAGAACTGCTCCCAATATAATTACAATAACTATTGAAAAAAGAGCTATTGAAACCAGTAATTCAATCAGTGTAAAACCTTTAGAAACATTCGACATCCCAGATTTAGTCTGCGATCCACGATTTTTTTCGCCACACGACGTCCTCCTCGGGTTTAGCCCGGAAATCCAAGTTTTATTTTCTTTTGTAAATTTATAAAATAACATTATATTTCTGGTTCATTATCAACAAAAATTTGTCCATTACCTCGCACAAAAACGTATCTTTTTGTTCCTTCAGGAGACTCCAATGTTATCTGTGCCAAATTTGCATCACATGTAATTATTGGCTCAGGGTTGGGCCTATCAAAGATAATATTCAACACATCTGGATTACTACAAACAGAAGAATTAGAACTTGTACGTAAATCAACAATCTTTACCCCTCTCTGCAAAATATATTCCTGCTGACAAACATCTCCTCCTATTCCAGAACAAGAACCTGAAGAACCATATTCATTATCATTATTACTATCTTCAAACAGATGAAAAACTGATCCATCCCCAGTGGCGGTCGTAAAATTTATACCAAACTTATTATCGAAATCTGTATCCCTATTGCTTACCGCCACTCCATAAATCTGCGCCTCTCGAATCGATAATGCCATTTCATAAGCCATGTTTGTCAAAATAGTGTCGTTTGTAAATTTTGAATAATTACCGACCACAATTGCTGTCAAAATTCCAAAGATAGCAATTACAACCATCATTTCGATCAAGGTAAAGCCTTTAGACATAATCGTCGTACCAGATCGGTAGGTAGAGTCCTGAGATCCAATTTTTTTTTCTCCGCTATCCGTCATCCTCGGGCTTGACCCGGGGATCCAAGTTTTATTTTCTTTTGTATTTTTTTTAGTAAACATTAAACAAGTTTGATATCCCAACCACATCAATTTGATAAAAATATACAATCAAAAAAGCAATTATCATAAATGGCCCAAAAGGAATCTCTGTCTTCATTGTAATATGTTTACCAGTATGTCTCAATCGTTCAAAAAGCATAAGTCCTATTGCAAAAACTGCTCCAATCCAAAAAGATAAAATTATTGCGGATAGACCGTAGACTAATCCAAGAAATGCTCCGAACCCAAATGCTAATTTTCCATCCCCTAATCCAATCCATGCACCATCTGAAACTTTCCATAATAGATAAAATGGTAAATATAAAATTAGTGGAGCAAACAAGTTCCAGATGTTTCCATCTTCCCAGCGAAGGCTGGGATCCATGCTTATATAATTTAAAAGCATTAAAGTTAAACCTATTCCTGCAAAACTAAATGAAAAAACATCTGGAATAATTTTGTGATACAGATCATACACAAAGATGACCACAAGCAAACAAAGTGCTACCAACCCCAATATCATCCCCAACACCCCACCCGTCATCCCTGCGGAGGCAGGGACCCAGACCTTATCTAAATCAAAAAAATAAACATACTGCATAACAAAAAGAATCCCAGTTGATAATTCCACCAGTGGATACTGAACCGAGATTTTATTTTTACATTTAGTACATTTTCCTAACTGAAAAATCCAACTTAGAACAGGGATAAGTTCATACCACTTTAAATCTTTTTTACACTTTGGACACATAGAACTTCCTTTTGAAATAGAATTTTTTGTTCCAAATCGAAGAATAACAACATTCAAAAAACTTCCGATTATTAAACCAAACAAAAATATAAAAAAGATTATCATTACATAAATTATATCAGAGTATGGTTTATCAATTAAATCTACACTCTACCGTCATCCTCGGGCTTGACCCGGGGACTCATATTTTAAATTGATAAAAGCGTGGATCCCAGACTACTGCGGCCTCCAAGAGGGTCTGCCGATTCTTGGATGACGCAAAAACAAAAACCCCTCGCTTACGCTCGGGGCTTTTTGTTTTACTTGTCTAACTTAAATAATCAAGAGATTAAGGAATTGGGCAAACAGTAGTAGCACCATTTCCACTGATAGTTGTTGTACAATCTACATCAGAATCCTGAACAGTTATACCAGTATCAAAGAATGCTTGACATGTTCCAGACACTGCACCGATAGTCTGTCCTGTGAAAACCTGATTAGTTGTACTATCAGTCTCAATACCGTCACAAGTGATAATAAAGTTTGAAACAGCGTTTGCTGCTTCAGCCTTGAAAGCAGCTTGCTTTCCTTTTGATCTCGCATCGTTTAGAGACGCAAGAACTACTGATGAAAGAATACCGATGATCGCGATCACAACCAAAAGCTCAATCAATGTAAAACCTTTATTTAATCTATTCATATTTTCGTAAGTTTATTAATTTAACGTTAAATAATTTATGCTTGAAAACAAACATATACAAATTATACCTCCACGAGCTTATAAACCACTACACCTTATCCACAAACCAAGGTCGCACCTTGAAACCTTCCGAGGTGCGACCTTGGTTTATTTATTCTTTAAATCTTCTTTAGGATGAACTATTAATATATCTACATGGCAAATTTAAGAACTTTTGAAATTAATAATCTTTATCACAACTACTCCAGAGGAGTAAATAAAAACAAGATATTTCTATGTGAATCAGATTTCTATAGATTTTATAAAAGTATTTTTATATTTAACACAACGAGCAATACATCTTTTAGGAATAATTTTAAATCAACAGAAGAAAAGCTTGTGCATATTGATTGCTTCACCCTTATGCCAAATCATTTCCATATAGTATTAAAAGAAATAAAAGAAGGTGGGATAAGTAAATTTTTACAAAAACTATTAACTTCGTACTCAATGTATTTTAATAAAAAGTATGGCAGGACGGGTTCTTTGTTTGAAAACAGATTCAAAGATAAGCTAGTAAGTACGGACTCTTACTATAATTATTTAAGAGAGTATATAAAAAATAACTGTATAAAATTAATAAAAAAGGATTATAACTCTAGAGAAGTACTATATGAAAACATGATACTCACCCAACCAGAGAAAGAATTCGTAAAAAACTACAAATTCTCGTATTTTAATGATCCCGAGGTCGCACCTTGACGTTTACCGAGGTGCGACCTCGAAATTATTTAGAAAGAAATTTTTTAAACTCTGAAATAGATTCATCATCTATAATAGAAATTCCTAAAACAGTCTTATCTTTAAATACTTCTTTTGCTTTTTCAAATTTTTCTTTTCCTACATCCAAATCCATTTTTGTAATCAAAATCACTTCTTCTTTTTCTGAAAGACCATGGTCATATTTTTCCAATTCGTTTCTAATGACTTCATAATCATTCTTTATATTTTCAGATTCTACAGATATACAGTGAAACAATTTTTCTGTTCTTTTTATATGTCTAAGGAATTTATGTCCCAAACCTTTACCATCACTAGCACCTTCAATAAGTCCCGGAATATCTGCAAAAATTGTTCCGTAGAAATCCCCAAGGTGGGGGCTAAGAGTTGTGAAATTAAAATTTCCAACTTTTGATTGAGAATTCGTTAGGGTATTTAGAAGACTAGATTTTCCTGCATTTGGTAAACCTATCAAACCATTATCAGCAATGAGCTGCATTTCAATATAAAACTCGTCTGCCTGACCTTCTTTTCCCTTTGTTGCTTTTTCTGGAGTTTGATTAGTTGAACTCTTAAAATGATCATTACCAAAACCTCCTCCTCCACCTTTCAATATTTGAATTTTTTGCCCTTCCTCTTCTAGAAAAAATTCTTCTTTTGTTGAAGTATTTCTAATTATAGAACCTACAGGCAAATCGATAATCAAATCTTCTCCATTTTTTCCGTGCTCAAGATTATTTTTTCCACCTTCTCCATCTTCAGCAATAAACTCTTTCTTGAACTTATATTTTTGTAAAATAGACGTATCTTTTACTCCACGCAAAAAAACATCACCGCCATTTCCGCCGTTACCTCCTGCAGGCCCACCTTTAGGAGCAAATTTTTCTCTTCGCCATCTAACAGCTCCGTTTCCGCCGTTACCTGCTTTTATATAAACTACTAATTCATCAACAAATGCCATATTTAATTTTTTAACGATAATTCAGCTAATTCAATTGCACCTTCCTTTGTGTCTGCTACTGCGAGAAACAACTTTCGGTGACAAAATTTAGAACCCTTTACTCTTGTTATTTTTTCAAGATCTTCATCCCGAAGACCTGACCACTCTTTTGGAAAATTCTTTCTATTTATGAAACCTTCTTTTTTGATTGCATTTATTCTCCACAAGTCTTTTGTTTTACTCGGAGAGATGACGTATAGAATCCCTTCTTTATCTTTTACAAAATCACCGAATGGGACATATTCATCAAGAACAAGGACTTTACCATTCTCAGGATCATAACTTGCTTCCAGGATTGGTAGTGCCTCTATTTTGTGCTGTGCGATAATTATTTCTCTACTCAAAATCATTTTTGCAATACTAACTACTTCGAAAAATCTAGTATCAAAATCATCATCCTCCTTCCAAGTAGGTCCGAAAGAATAACACATTCTATCCAAGACATATTCTTTTACATCATCAATATCATACGTATAGAAAGAAAAACCATTATCTCCAGCATCGACAGGTTGGACCAAATTTTCTTCAATACTAAGTGCTACCTCTTTTGAGCCACAAATTTTTTCACCAAACTCTTTCCAAATTAATCCGAAGGCTGCATACGGTATTCCATTTTCTCTTTCTCCTGCACCATCAGTTTGATGATGATCAAACCTGCTTTTTTTAGAATCATATATTCCTCCAACATCGTAGGCAATATCAGCACTTTCTATAACATCATCTTTTCTACTTCTTACAATCTCAAGATCATCTCCATAAACCAATTGCAAAACCGCAGATGCGAATACATCATCAGCATGAAACCTATCATCATGTGTTACGGCTAAAATCTTAGACATTATTTCTGTTTAGGCTTTTTAATGGTAATTACTTCGAAACAGTACATTACCATTGAACCTAGTGCGAGTACAGTCAAAATAAATTTTAGTAATGAGCCAAATATTGGAATAAAGTACAAGAAAGTAAGAATAATAATTCCCAAAGCTGTTGAGTTGAAATCAACCTGTGGCCTCTTCTTCTTATCAATATATCTTCGTATTAAATACCCAGCAATAATACCTGATACAGCTGGTGCAAGTAACAATAATGTGACCAAGAAAAATCCTGAAACAAAAGCCACTGGAATTCCAAACAAACTTGTCATGAATATGAATACAGAAAGTATTCCGACAGGTATCGTTAATACTCCAATTAATATTGTTTTTCCAATCTCTTCTGTAGAAAAATAACTAACTCTTTGTGAGAAAATTCTAAATATAAAAACTAATATAAATGCTGTAAATAGTGTGGAAAGAAATTTAATTATTGTCCAAAAGGAAATAAAATTAATCACAGTACTTTTAATTATGTCCGTCTCGTCAATTGATTTTATTTGATTATGAACTGGTACAGTATTAAAAACCGCATTTGAATAGATATCTGCAGATTTTGGTGAATAATATACAACCTCTCCAGATATATTTGCATTATCTCCGAAAGAAATATTCTGTGCTGTTATCTCGACATCACCCAATATCTCTGAATCTATTTTTACTTTATTCGCAATTATTTTTACATCATCCAAAATTCTACCCCTTAACTCAACATCATTTCCAATAATTAGAGATTTTCCATTCAATATTGCAGTGTCTTCTAGTACAAAATTTCCGGCAACACCAACAAGATCTTTGTTCGTAATACCTGACACAAAGACATTTCCACCGACAAGTCTTGTGTCTCCAAAAGCTTCACCTGTAAAAGTAACTTCCGTTGATATATTCTGTATGTCTCCAAAAAAAGCTCCGTCGAGATTTGTTTTTCTAGAGAGAATTATGAGATCATTTTCAAGAGTTGTATCAAACTGCACATCACCACTTAATATGTATAAGTTCTCCTCAAAAATATTCTCTTTGGTAATATTTACGTTTGGTCCATATTCAATAGAAAAGGCTTTTGTCGAAATAGGCAAAGAAAATAAAGCTAAAATTGTAAAAACAAGCAATTTCTTCATTAAATATATAATAGACCTTATTATTTGATCTGCCAACCCTCATCCAGAAATTTTTCAGCTTTCTTGTATTTCATTTCTTGAACCTCTCCATCCTTCTCAATTGTCACTAAATCATTTCTACCATAGTGATTTTTTGAAATTACTTGCCTACTTTCACTATTTATCACACCGGATGAAGTAATGAGTTGTGCGTCCTTAACTGTCTTCTTAAGTCTTTCTTCTTCTTGTTTAAATGCTCCAACACTTAAATTATCAATAAATTCTACAACCTGGCTTTCAATCGAATTCATTAATTCCTCAAACATCTTTCTTCCTTCTTTCTGATATTCAATCAATGGATCTCTTTGTCCGTATGCCCTGAGCCCAACACTTGAACGCAAGTAGTTCATGTTTTCCAAATGCTCAATCCAAAATACATCGATACTTTGTAAATAAAGTCTTTTAAATACTTTTAGGAAAGCTTCTTCTCCCATCTGTTCCTTCTTGTCCTCAACTTTTTTCTTTGCATCAGGGTACAAAATGATTAATTCATTTAGTAAATCTATTAGATCATCTCTCTTTCCTTCTAAAATGGATTTCCTTTTTTTGTAAATAGACTCTCTTTGTGTATTCAAAACATTATCAAAACTTAACAATTGTTTTCTTGCATCAAAGTTTATACCTTCGATTTTAGTTTGTGCACCTTCAAGAGATTTTGAAATCATCTTATTCTGAATAGCTTGATCTTCTTCTATACCAAGTTTACCCATCATGTTTTTGACCATTTCAGATGCAAAAGCTCTCATCAAGTTGTCTTCAAGTGAAACAAAGAATTGTGTTTCCCCTGGATCACCTTGTCTTCCAGATCTCCCTCTAAGCTGATTATCAATTCTTCTTGCTTCATGTCTCTCTGTACCAATAACAAAAAGTCCACCTATACTTTTTACATCTTCATACTTTTCCTTATTAAATGGAACACCACCTAGTTTGATATCAACACCTCTACCTGCCATGTTTGTAGCAATAGTAACTGTTCCCTTCCTTCCAGCGTTTGCAACAATTTCTCCTTCTTGTTCGTGTTTTTTTGCATTCAAAACCTCATGCTTAACCCCTTCTTTTTCCAGGAATTCCGAAAGTAGCTCAGATTTTTCAATAGAAACAGTACCAATCAAAACTGGCTGCCCTTTTTTATTTAGTTCTTTTATTTTCAAAGCAATAGCTTTAAACTTTGCTAATTCAGTTTGATAGATTAAATCTTGATTATCAATTCTCTCGATTTTTTTATTAGTTGGAACCTCGATCACTTCTAGACCGTAAACTTTATAGAATTCTTCAGATGAGGTTTGAGCTGTACCAGTCATCCCTGAAAGTTTTTTGTACATCTTGAAATAATTTTGATATGTAACAGATGCATATGTTCTAGATTCCTGTTGAATATTTAAACCTTCTTTAGCCTCAACTGCCTGATGAATTCCTTCTGACCATCTTCTTCCAGGTTGCAATCTTCCTGTGAACTCATCTACGATAACAATTTTACCATCATTAATTACATACTCTTTATCTATATTAAAAAGAGCTTTTGCTTTTACTGCAGTTTCCAGATGGTGTGCATACTTAATACCTTTTTCTGTATATAAATTATCTACACCAAGAGTCTTTTCTGCTTTCTCGATTCCTGAAGGTTTTAAATCAACCGATCTATGTTTTAAATCAATTTCATAATCTTCACCTTCTTTAAAATTCTTTGTTATTTTTGAAAAAACTTCATATAGATTTTCAGCATCTTGAGATGGCGCAGAAATAATCAAAGGAGTTCTTGCTTCATCAATAAGAATTGAATCTATTTCATCGACGATTGCGTAATTTAATTTTCCTTGTCTTAGATTATTGAAATCATATTCAATATTATCTCTCAGATAATCAAAACCAAATTGTGCATTTGTTCCATAAACAATATCCGCTCTGTAAGCATCTTGTCTTGTACAAGGTCTTAAAAATTCATTAACAATACGGTAAGAACCTTCTTCATCTCTTTCCTCATCTTTTTCTTCATTTTTATAATTTGAATCGTAGATATAAGATTGATCTCCATTAATCACGGAAACTTTTAATCCAAGGAAAGAATAGATTTGCCCCATCCAAACTGCATCTCTTCTGGCAAGATAGTCGTTAACTGTAATTACATGTACGCTTCCTGCTAAAGCATTTAAATATGTTGGTAAAGTTGATGTTAGAGTTTTTCCTTCACCAGTTCTCATCTCAGTAATTTTCCCATCATGAAGAACCATTCCTCCAATCAATTGAACGTCGTAATGTCTTTCTCCTAACAATCTACCAGCTGCCTCCCTAACGACAGCAAAGGCCTCGGGAAGTAAATCATCAACAGATTCATTTTCTAATCTGGACCTAAATTCTTCCGTCTTCTTTAATAAAGCCTTATTGTCTAAAGCAGATATTTCTTCTTCTAGTTCATTAATCAAAGAAACCTTATTTTGATAGGTTTTTAGGGCTCTTTTATTTTCATCACCGAAAAGTTTTTTAATCAAATTCATGGATTAAATATTAGCACAATAGGATGTAATAGAAAAACCCTCGAACAAGTAGTGTTTGAGGGTTTTTCGTAACAACTTATTTCCGTCTTGTTGACTTTCTTTTTGTTGTCTTCTTTTTTGCTGCTGTCTTCTTAGCAGTCTTTTTTGCTGCTTTCTTTTTCGCAACTTTTTTTGTAGCTTTCTTTTTTGCAGGCTTTCGTTTTGCAACTTTTTTCTTAGCTACAGTTTTTTTAGCTGGCTTTCGTTTCGCAACTTTTTTCTTAGCTGGCTTTCGTTTTGCAGCTTTCTTTTTTGCTGGCATTTTTTATAGAAGGTTAACCCCGTAAAATTAAGTAATAATTTCGACCTGCAATTATTACCTTACTACTAATTATAGTTTAAATAAAAATTAAAAGTTGTTTTTTAAAAAATAAATTTGTGGAAAAGTTTTTTTGAATACATAAAAAATAAATCTTAGAAATGATTTTTTATTTTTATTAAATTTTATTTGTAAATTAATTTTTATAAATAATATTTAAAAAAAGACCCCATAATTAATATGGGGCAACAAAATATTTTTACTTCGTTCATTATTTTTTAGTCGGTTGTCTGCAAAGATGACCGGCGGGCGCGAGCTCCAAATTGAATGATATGTGAGTGCGGTCGCCGGTCGTCACTGAAGACAACTTAATATAAGTATAAGAAATTTTTTCATCAGCACAAGGGGTAATGTTAATAATTTATTTATTTTAATTTTATTGAAAATTTATTTTAAATTTAGGACTAGATAGTAATATCTAGATATACCTAACATTGTTGGGTATTAGGGCGAAATATGAATATTTAAGCCTTATTTTATAAGCTAAAAAAGAAAAAGCCCCCGAAGGGGCTTTTTCTTTTACATTCATTTGGAGCCGACACCGTGTCGACACTCACCAAAGTATACTAACACATAATATAAATAAATACAAGTCTTATATTTCTAACATTTTTTTAAGCTTATCTTCTGCTATTTCTGCAGGATCTTTTGTTGGACTATCAGTAAAAACTTCCTTCTTCTCTTGGTCCGTATTCTGTTTTTCTGGTTGCCTCATTGCTTTTGCTAACGCATCTTTTAATGAAGATCTATTTTCAGATGAAACTGTTTTTTTGTTTTGTGGTTTCTTTAATTCTTTTAGAGTAATTCGTGCTTCTTCAATAGGAGTAGTATCTTTTTGTAATTCTTTTTTTGAAATGTTAATACCTGAAAACGCTTCTTTCATCTTGTTCTTATTATCTTCTACAATCGGTTGTTGTTTTTTATTTTGATTATTATTCCTTCTAGGATCATTGTCAGTTTTTTTATTGAATCCATTATTTGAATTATTATTGGATTTATTAAAAGTATTTGGTTTCTTATTTTTAAAGTTATTACCTGAATCATTATTAGTATTTTTGTTTTCAGTGATTCCTATCAACTCCTTAACAACTTCTTCTACTTCTTTTCTATTTTTAGTAAAAGTTTTTCTAGAA
>CAZPRI010000010.1:0-20302 GCA_964589635.1 uncultured Candidatus Saccharibacteria bacterium
GTCGAATAAAAAAATCTTTTTGGATCTCAGCAAACTCTTTATCTTCTTCTCTAAAGTAATCAAGTCCACATTCACCTATTCCGATACATTTTGGATGTTTTACTAATTTTTCTAAATCCTTAAATTCCTCCATTGTAGAGTCCCTAACGTAAATAGGATGAAAACCAATAACAGCATAGTAATTTTCATTTTGGTCGGCCAATTCCAAAGCTTTTTTCGAAGAATCAAGATCTGTTCCGATATTTATAACTGCAACCTTATTATCAATTGTCCTTTGTATAACTTGATTTCTATCTTCATCAAATTTATCAAAGTATAAATGTGCATGTGTATCTATATATTCTGGTTTCATAATTAAACTCTTTTAAATAAAGGTTTTTCTGGTTTCCTATTGTTTTTAATTGCTTCTTTAATTTTCATAGAAGTCTCCGGAAGTATTGGATTTAACATTCTACCAATCGTATAAAGTTCAATAACAAGATCCTTCATGATCTTAACAGCAGCCTCTTTATCTTCTTTAATCAATTTAAATGGCTTTGTATCTTGAATTCTTTGATCAAGCTCCCCAACTTTCTCCCAAACAATATCAACAGCTTTTTGCAAATCTAGTTTTTCAAAAGCATCTATAAAATTTTGTGGGATTGATTCATCTGGTAAATCTGGACACTCGTCCAGATTATCCTCTGACATTTTCATAATTCTGTTTGTGAGGTTTCCGACACCGTTTGCAAGATTAGCATTATGTGCTTTCTCAAATCTTTCGTATGTAAATTCTGAATCCTCAAAATGACTCAATTCTCGAACCATAAAATATCTGACAGAATCAATCCCATATTTTTTAGCAAGCTCGATTGGGTCTACTGTATTTCCGAGACTTTTTGAAATTTTTTGCCCATCAACATTTATAAAACCATTAACAATTATATGGCTTGAGAAAGGTAGGCCTACAGATTTTAACATTGCCTGCCATCTGGCTGACTGATGTTGAAGGTTATCCTTTCCGCAATACTGAACTGTCTCCCCTCCTTCCCAATATTTTTTAAAATTATCCCCTTCCGGCCAACCAAGTGTAGAAACATAGTTCACAAGAGCATCAAACCAGACATACATAACCTGAGAATCGTCTTCTGGTATTGAAACACCCCAAGGCATTTTTTCCTTAATTCTTGAAATTGAAAAGTCCTCTAACCCATCCTTAACCTGATTCCTTATTTCGTTTAATCTAAAATCAGGAATCACAAAATCTTTCTTTTCATAAAGAGAAAGGAGTTCTTCTGAAAAAGAGGAATACTTAAAGAAGTAGTTCTCTTCTTCAATATTCACCGGATCCCTATCAGGGTGTTCTGAACACCTTCCTTCTACCAAATCTTTTTCTTTAATAAACATCTCGCAACCTTCACAATAAAGTCCCATGTACTTCTTCTTGTAGATGTAACCATTGTCTTTACAAATATTCCAAAATTTTTGTGCAGCATATTCGTGGTCCTTATCAGTTGTTCGAATAAACCTGTCATAAGAAATGTTTAAAGTATCTTTTATTTCTTCGAACGGTTTGGACATCTTATCAACATATTCCTGTGGAGTAATTCCTTCTTCAGTAGCTTTTTTAAAAATCTTTATTCCGTGTTCATCAGTCCCTGTATTAAAAAATACATCAAATCCCATCATTCTCTTAAAACGCGCAACAACATCTGCTCGAATAACCTCCATGGCAAATCCAACGTGCGGCTTTCCATTCACATAAGGTAAAGTTGTTGTAATATAAAATGTCTTACCGTTATTTTCTTTTTTTGAATCTTTTAATTTCATGTTTGTTTTTTAAAACGTGGCCTTCGGGTTAACTTGTCTGCCGATAGGCAGGGCCCGAGGATGACGGAATATTTGGTGAGGACGACCGTAGTGTATTAAAGAATGACAAATGACATATCTATTTCACACTTGCATTTTTTTTCATTTCCTCCAATTTACTCTTTTCCATATCAGAAATATATTCCATTAGAGCAGCAGCGACCGGGACAGCAATAATCATTCCTAGAAATCCCGCTATTTGAGCCCCAACGATCAAAGCTATAATAGCCAGCAGCGCAGGAATCCCAACAATCTTTTTTACAACTAATGGGTGGATTAATTGATTTTCAAATTGTTGAATTATCAAGAACAGTCCTGCAACCAAAAGTGCTAATGCAAAACCATCTTGAATGATTGCAACACCAATGGCCGGTATTGCAGAAATGATTGGACCGAACAATGGAATAAGTTCAAATACTCCGGCGAGAATCGCCAGGAACAACGCATTCTTTACCCCAAGAATTGTAAGACCCAAGTAGGTTAAAATAGCAACTATTATACCCAATAAAAGCTGGCCCTGCATCCAAAGTCCAATTTTTCTTTGTGCTCTCTTCCAAAGATCTATTACATATCTTTCGTGCTTGATTGGAGTAACAATTCTAAGAAAACTCCCTACTCCGTCTTCTTGAACTGCCAAATAGAAGGATATAACAATAATCAGGAGGAAACTTAATACTCCACCGAAAATTGTTGACAGTGTCGCAATAAGACCAAAAGTTGCCTGCCCTGTGAACGTAGTTATACTACTGATAATATTATTTACTTCTTGTGTGTCACCTAATTTTTCGGTAATAAAAGATAGTCCAGGTAGTGTTTCCATATTTTCAGTTGAGACACTTTCAATATATTTTGGAATTGTTTTTGTTATTTCTTGAACATCCTTTGCTAATGGAGGCAAAAATATTGTAGCTAAAACAGCAACCCCCAGAATAATGGTTACATAGATAGAAATAACCGCTACAGGTCGCGGGAATCTCCTTTTCATTAGCCATCTTGTGAAAGGTTCAACTGATGAAGCCAAAATCACAGATGTAAGAATAATAAGAAGTAAATCTCTTACAATAAATAGTAAATATGTCATTAACAAAATAAACAATATTTTAATAATAGAACCTGGAGTAATTGATATATTTATTGAATCGTTAAGTTTTTCTTTCATTATTCATCATATTACCACTAAAGGTCTTTTTTTCAATATTTAAAACATGGGTCCTCAGTGACGTGGGTTTTTTAAGGCAGATGGTGATGTTGTGAAGGAAGAACAAACAAGAAAATAAATTTAAATAAAAGGCGGCCCGAGGGACCGCCTTTTATTTAAATCTTCATCAGTTTTTTAAACCTATCTTCATCCTTCTTCTCATGTGGTCCAATCATGGCAAGATTAAGTTTTTCTGGCTTCATAATCTGTTTCAACACTCTCTTAATATCTGAAACTGTTACTTCCCTAATCTTTTTGATCTTTTCAGTAGGTTTTAGAATTTCTTCACGCATCAATTCTTGAAAGCCAAAATAGTCTGCCCATTCATCAGAAGTCTCAAGTCCTGTGGCAACATGACCAATCATAAAATCTTTTGCTT
Organism: uncultured Candidatus Saccharibacteria bacterium; assembly: GCA_964589635.1. Taxonomy (GTDB): domain Bacteria; phylum Patescibacteriota; class Minisyncoccia; order Phycocordibacterales; family JAACPR01; genus CAZUCU01. The sequence continues at coordinate 3,426 of CAZPRI010000010.1, forward strand.
TCTTTAATTCAGCTTCTAGAATTTCATCATCCCTAAGTTTTCTGAACTCTTCCATAATAACTTCAACTGCTTCCTCAGCTCTTTCATTCCCCACTCCCGTGGTTACGACAAAGGCTCCTCTGTCTGCATGTGTATCAAGTCCAGCTTTTGCGTAATAACACATTCCAAGTTCATCTCTCATTCTTGTAAACAATCTTGATGAAAAACCTTGTCCTAAAATAGTTGCAGCAACCTTAAGAGCCGAATTTCTCTTGTCATACATCTTAAAAGCCCTAAAACCTAAAGCAATATGAGTTTGGTCTGTTTTTTTATTTTTAATTAAAAGTCCTGGAGTTTTTTGAGTTTCTTTTGTTTTCTTTTTCTTGATAATCTTTTCTCCCTCTATTGTCCCAAACGTATCTTTGATTTGTTTCAGTATTTTTGTTTGATCAATATTTCCTGCAACGACTACAACAGTTTTTCCAGGAACATAATGATTATCGTGATACTTTACAAAATCATCTCTTTGAAGAGTTTTAATATTTTCCTTCGGACCCAAAATAGTTCTTCCTGCAGGAGAATCTCCATACAGCAGTTTTGCCCATACATCCCACCTAACAGTTACAGAAGGTAAATCCTCATACATATTTATTTCTTCTATGATTACACCCCTCTCAATATCAATATCTTTCTGGGGAAATGTTGGATTCAAATATATATCAGAAACCAAATCAATTACCTTATCAATTTTCTTGTAGTGAGTTTTTGCATAATACCCAGTGTATTCATTTCCAGTAAAAGCATTAGAAGATGCTCCCATACCATCCAATTCTGTTTTAATTTTGTTTGAGTCCCTGTTAGCCGTACCTTTAAAGCACATATGCTCCAAGAAGTGAGAGAGTCCGTTTATTTCTGGTGTTTCATAATCTGAACCTGCCTCAACCAAAACCATTCCGATAGCTGATTGGGTTTCTTTCATGGGTATTGTGATAATCCTAAGTCCGTTTGATAAAACTGTTTTTTTGTATTTCATGAAGGGATTTTAACAGATATATTTACTTTTATAAAATATTTGTTTAGTATCAGTCCTGAAACAGCAAGTTCTAAAAAATGACAGAGATATCAGATACCACATGCCAAGTAGCTTATATTGATTTGGTTGCAAAAGTTCTAAAACATCTTGAAGAAAGACGTGAGTTTGAATGTCCTGAATTTTCTCCTGATGACAAATTAATTGTTGAATACATCATTAAGGATGTGGCGGGAAGATCCATTCATGTTGATCAAAGTCAGGATTCCTGTGTGGAAACCTTTGTGGAAATACTCAATAGACTATTCCTAGGGGAGGTTGTCGAGTGGGACAACCTCTCGTACATGGCGACTAGAAATGTCAAAAGGTTAAACAGAGATACTGTAAAAAGCTTATCGGATTCCCAGAAGATTTTCAAAAAACGAAAAAACAGATGATTTCAAAAGCGCAGGCCTTCGGCCTGCGCTTTTTCTTTTTACAAATCCTCAATCTTTACCCTTTTTTGTTCTCCAGTGTCTCTATCACGAAGAGTTACTGTTTGGTCTTCTAGAGAATCAAAATCAACTGTAATACAACTCGGTGTTCCAATCTCATCTTGCCTTCGGTATCTTTTTCCAATGTTACCGTTGTCATCAAAAATAACTCTCACTCCTTTTGATTTTAAATTTTCATAAATCTCTCTGGCTAAAGCAACTAGCTCTGGCTTATTTTTAAGTAATGGAGAAACGGCAAACTGATATGGAGCTATTTCTTTTGGAAGCTTAAGAAATACTCTCTTCTCTCCATTCATCTCATCTTCATGATATGCAGAAGTAAGAACTGCTAACACTGTTCTCTCTAGTCCAAGTGAGGGTTCAATAACATGTGGTATAAATCTTTCTCCTGTTTGCTGATCAAAATAACTTAAATCAGTTCTACTTACTTCTGAATGATTTTTTAAATCATAATCAGTTCTATAAGCTAAACCAAACAGTTCTTTCTTTCCAAACGGATATTCAAATTCAAAATCAATTGTCTTTTCTGAATAGTGTGCCCTATCTTCTGCAGGAACATCAAATTCTGAAACAATCTCTTTATTGATTCCAACTGCTTCTATAAAGTCCCATGTTGATTTCCTAAAATTTTCAAAATGATCCTTCCAATCTTCTTTTTTTATAAAGAATTCGATTTCCATTTGTGTGAACTCTCTTATTCTAAAAATAAAATCTCGAGGTGCAACTTCATTTCTAAATGATTTTCCTATTTGAGCAATACCAAAAGGTATCTTTGGGTGAAGGGAGTCAAGAACATTTTTGTAGTTTGTGAAAATACCCTGGGCAGTCTCAGGTCTAAAATAAGTTCTTGAGTCTTCGTCTCCAGATGCACCAACAATTGTTGAAAACATCATATTAAATTTAGTAACCCTACCCAACTCATTTCCATCAGGACTTTTAATACCTTTTTCTTTGATAAATGAATCCATGTCTTGTGGCGACATAGAAGAAACATCCTCTCCCAAATCTTCTAGTAGTTGGTCTGCTCTATATTTTTTCTTTGTCTTTATATCTTCAACCATGGGATCAGCAAAGTTTTTGGCATGACCTGAGGCTTCAAAAGTTTTAGGATGCATTATTTGAGTCGCATCGAGTCCAAAAATATCGTCTCTTTTAGTAACAAACATCTCCCACCAAATATTCTCTATATTTTTCTTAAGCTCAACTCCAAGTGGCCCGTAATCAAAAAAACCAGATAGACCTCCGTAAATTTCTGAACCTTGAAATATAAACCCTCTTCTTTTACAAAGTGAGATAATTTCTTCCATTTTATTGTCTTGTATTTTGCTCATTGGGTAAATGTTAGCATAAAACATTGTTTTTGTAATAAAAAAGGAGAGCAGCATTACCTGTTCCCTCCATTAGCGAAGCTCGCCACTCTCATCATTTTTTAAAACGATGATAAATTACTTTTTATTTATCCTAGATTCCCTGTAACAATACGGACAACCACTACCCTTCACGCGAAATTGTCCCCTTGTCTCCCATTCATGCCTTTCATTTTTCAAACACTTCCACCACAACTTTTTATTCGTTCCTACTATCACTTGATCTGCAGGAAGTTCATTTTTGGTTGGATGGTATTCCTTTGCAAGCTCTGGATGAGTGACTGCAAGAGAGTTGGTCTCGGGATGAACTTTTTGATTTGAACAAAAAGGACAACCACTACCACTCTTAGTACGATGACTTCCTCTTGCCTCCCACTCATGCCTTTCATCCTTCAAACACTTCCACCACAATTTTTGACATGTCGCTGCATACACTTGGTCCGCAGGAGACTTATTTTTGGTCGGGTGGTATTCTTTTGCAAGTTCTGGATGAGTTATTGCAAGTGAGTTTGTTTCAGGATGAACTTTTTGATTTGAACAAAAAGGACAACCACTACCTATTACTCTTTCAGATCCACTTCTTTCCCAATCATGTCTTGGATCCCTTAAGCATTTCCACCATAACTTCTTATTGGTTCCTGCAATCACTTGATCAGCAGGAAGCACATTTTTGGTTGGATGGTATTCTTTTGCAAGTTCTGGATGTGTCACTCTAAGTGAATTGGTTTCTGAATGAACCTTGTTGTTTGAACAAAAAGGACAACCACTGTGTGATCGACTATTGCCTGAAGCTTCCCATTCATGCCTTTCATTTTTCAAACACTTCCACCATAACTTTCTATTCGTCCCTGCACGCACTTGATCTGCAGGAAGTTTGTTCTTAGTTGGATGGTATTCTGCCAGAAGATGCGGAATATCGCTGATATAGGTCAGTTTCAAACTTCTCAGAATTTCCAAAAGTTGAATTTGTTCTTCATCAAAGACAAAGTCAAATCCTTCTCCTGAAACGTGCAGAGGGTTCTGGTCGAGCTTAGTCCAGTCAGGAACAAAGAACAGAACCTTGTCGGTCAATTCTTTTATCATCTGAATTCGATCGCAGTTTGCGACAAAATCCAAAACGAGTACCTTCTTGTCAGCATCAGTGCAATGAAGTCCGCGACCAAGCTGTTGAAGGAAGATGCGACGAGAGTCAGTACACCTGAGAAAGACAATCAAGTCCGTCTCGGGCACATCAACACCTTCGTTGTATTTATCAATTACAAGAATGTACGAATACTTTCCTGCTTTGAATCCTTCATGAGCTTCATCTTGTGCCTTTTGAGACATTTTGGAATGAAGTGTTACAGAGGACGGAAGAGAATTTTGAAATTCATTTGCATGAGCAATACTTTCACAGAAGATAATCCCCTGCTTTTGTTCTTGCTCCTGTATGATTCTCGCAATTTCTTCGTCGCGCTTTTTGATAAAAATAGTTTCGTTCAATTGCTTGATTGAAACCCTTTTACCATCTTCAACAATATCTTTCGTGAGTCTTTTGAGGACGCTACGACTAATACCGTCTGAGAGCACGCGGTACTCAACTTGCGGAAGCCAGCGATTTGCAAGAGCTTCTTCAAGAGAACTGTTTATAACTTCTTCGCCAAACAAATCACGAATATCGAGTCCGTCTGTTCTATCTGGCGTAGCCGTGAGAGCGAACATATATTTTGGATTGAAATATTCCAAAACAGACTTGAAGGTGGTTGCCTGTGAATGATGACCTTCATCTACAATGATAGTAGAGAACTCGTCATCAAAGAATGCTTCTTTCCAATCTTTCATTGTTTGAAAGGTTGCAAAGATAATATCGACATCGTCATGATCCTTTTGTCTACCATGGAATTCTCCACAACGACAATCAGGTCCAATAATTTCAGAAAAAGACCTGCGTGCCTGTTTGAGAATGCTTGAGTCATGACAGAGGAACAAAACTTTGCCTTGCGACAATATTTCTCCTTTGGTCATGAATGCAGCAACTACGGTTTTACCTAATCCTGTTGCCATAACAAGAAGAGCTTTACCAAATTGTGAAAGGGCTTCAAGCCCTTTTGAGATAGCTTGAGCTTGATAGTTTTTTGGTGTAATCATCTTATGATCCCTTGCCGGCCTTATCCGACTGAGTTGTTTATTCTGTCACTTCGGGAATGTGAAAGAACTATTTAGAATTTAATTGTAAGATATAATAATATTACCTATATGTCAATGTTACGTATTTTTCCAGTGCCATATTTCTAACATTCTCTATTGAGTCACACTGCCATCTTGATAATTTCTTTGATCAACAATACTTGTAGTGATTGTCCTTCCAATTTCAGTTATTTGCTCTCCCGTAAATAAATCCGTACCAGTAAATTTAATGTCATCAACTAAAACTGGACTAGTATTATTTTGAGAAATACTTGGAACGATAGAAACTTGAAATGCAGCCTCGACTTTATCCGCATTGAAACCAATGTTTTCCTTTAGTTCTCCGATATTCCAAATAACTTTCCTCTCTCTTGAATCATATCTAATATCTACTCCACTTGGCCAAACAACTTCTTCATATTTTACATATCTTGGCAGACTCATCTCTATGGTACCGTTTGAAACACGGTTTGAGGAGTTAGACACAGCAAACTTAATTGTATATTTAGTCTCTGATTCAACTTTTGGAGGTATGGGTCCTGAATTAGTGAACGGACCATCGTAATAGAAACTATTATGATCAAACATCACAACAGTATTAACTCTAAGTTTCTTGAATATTTCATTTACAATTTCTTCTGGAACATCTTCGTCTTGAACTCGAGTTCCTACAACTCGAGCAGACAATGAAATCTCAGGATTTTTAAATCTCTCAATTCCAACCAAGGACTTTGATCTAAAAGTAACATCTAGGCTTCCACTCTCACCAACCCCTACATCAGCAAATTTCTCATAAGTACTTTTGTCCCATGTAACTGTATTTTGCGATGAATCATAGAAACCTCTTGAGGCTTGGACAGAACCCTCATTCAAAACATCACCATCTATTTGTAATACCACCTCTACATCTTTTATTTTTTGTCCTGTGTTGTTCTTGTAATTAATAGACATTTTTGTTGTTGTTTCTGAATCTAGATTAATAACACTTGAATTATCATTGTTTACAGCAATATCAATTTCCAAAAATGGTCTTTCGATTGCAACAGTTTTACCAACACTAGTGAATAAAACACCAATATCACTTTCATTTTTTAAATCTCTTAGACCAGAATTAAACTTAAAATACCTAACTTCATTATTTTGTCCTTGCATTTCACCCGATATCGTAAAATTAATTTTTTCTTTTGGTTCAATACTATCTATTAACCATGTATTATTACTTTCAAAAGTATCTATGCTCGAATCATTAAAAATGAAACCAAATGGGTAATCTGCTTTCACCAACACATTACTCAAGGTTTCATTCGAATTAGATATAATTTCAATATCAAATTTAAGCTCTTGTCCTGAAGTAACCTCCTTAACACTAGAGATGTTCATCCTGATAGGTGTAGATTTCAAGACAACATCAAAAACTTTTCTTTTTTCAAAAACTGCATTTGAATTCGGAACCCTATACACAATCTTTACCTCAATCTGTTTTGTCTCACCCTCTTCACCGAAGAGAAAAACTGTTCGTGTCTCTCGTAAGAATTCTCCGGGGGCGACATTTCCTATATCTGATCTTTCTCTTGGTAAATCAGTTGAAATATCTCTTCCGTCTCTTGTTCCTTGAGGATATTCAATAGCAAGGTCAATTGATTCCATACTCAAATTATTATTATTTTCAATTATTACATCAAAAGTAAATTCCTCCCCTGCAGATACGGCTATTGGAGAATTCACAGTAATATCAACATTTTTACCTTCATTGTTAGGTTTGAAATTGAAAACAAACAAAGCATAACTAAGAGCAATAATAAAAAATAGTGATGCTCCAATGAGAACCTTACTAAAAAAACTCATACCCTTCTTTTTTTCTTTTTTCAAAGGATTATCCTCTTTATTATTTACTTCAGTAACCCAGTCATTTGGTAAATCACTATCCTCTTTAATTAACTTATTCCTAGATTTATTTTTAAAATTTGAATTAGGAGAATACAAGCTTCTTTCTAAAGAATCTAATTTATTAGGTTTTTTAAACTCATCCATATGAAAATTATATCACTTCTACGCTAAAGCTTCGAAGTGCAGGCACTTCAACAAAACTACAGTCCTAATATCCTAAGTAAAAAATTCCAAATCCTTTTTAATATTCCTTGTTTAGTATTTTCGACTGGGGAATCACTTGAAGGCTCTTCTATAACTGGCACATCTGTTTCCGGATCATTCTTAGGTGAATCTGGAACAGTTACCGTATCAATTTTACATTCACCCTCATATAAAAAAGTAGCTTTATCTACGTTCATCATGCATTTATTTGAATACGTTTTTTCCTCAAATGTGTCACAAGGTGTTGTTATGCACCTAATTCCAGTATCAATCTGACCACAAACAGGATCATACTGAAGTGTACAAAACACTGGTTCATCGGCATCTGCAATAGAATCAATTTCTAATTCCGCTTCTTCAAAAGATTCATATGTTTTATTATTTGGATGACTATTAAAAGATTCATATGAATGTGTATTTACAACCATTATTTGTCCCTCAGACAAGGTACCATCGTCATATCCACACATCGCACTATTAGCACCAGTTTCTAGAGTGATTTGATTAGATAGGTTTCCCTTATATGTTTTTAATACGTCGAAAGTTACTTCTCTTGTTCCATTCAATCCACCCTCGTGCTTTAGCCCTATAATTTGACCAATAAAAACTATTTCGCTCTGTTCATATGTCTCTTCGGGATCTGAATAAGCAAACGAACATGCAAAGGCTGATGAAGGAATAAAAAATATAGTAATTATTAAAAATATTTTTATTGTGTTTTTCATATGGACAATTATAGCAAATTAAATCATTCACCCCCTCTCTCGTCTTCCCAGACTACTGCGGCCTCCAGGAGGACCTGCCCATCTGGGACGACGAACTAGCGAAACTACAAATCACTCATTTTAATACTCTCATTTATAATTTTTCTTATTTCTTTTAATGAATTTCCTTGATATTCCTTTTCTACATATCCAAGATCTGACAAGAAACAAATAACCGTTTCTGCCTCTCTTAATTCAAGCTCATCCTGCGTGGTACTTTTATTCATCTTTTCAAAACCGGAAATCAAATCTTCAAATATTTTTTCATTACTCTCCTCCCCCAAAAAAAATCTTTTAACCAAAGAAAGTATTTTTAATATCTTATCTCTTTTATTTTTATCTTCGATATCAAAATAAAACGATTTTATAAAACTAGAACTTGTAATTCTCCAGCCCGCCTTCCCTTTTATTAGAGATACATTTATAAAAGAATGGTCTTGAATAGCATATCTGTGTTTTGATTTTAAATCCCTTACCCCTGAAACTTTTGCATATAATTGACCGAACTCTTTTGTAAACAATGAAATAGCAGCATCCTTTTCTCCAGAATCGTAACTTTTCAAAACTATTGCCTGAGTATTGTTGATTGAATACATTGATCTTATTGTAGCAAAAACCCCCGAACCGTACGATTCAAGGGCTTTGGAATACTAAAGTACAAAACAAGCACAAAAACTAGCTTGCAAGAAAAACAGCCGGATACAGACGAGACCAATCATCAGGAGACTTATTAAATATTACAACAGAAAAACAAATCAGCCTTTTTCTTCAATATTTAAAAAGGATCCTGAAGAATTGAGAAGAATCATCACTGAACCAGAAATTGCTGCAATGTAAGGAATTATCAGACCAATACAGAAACTGGACACATAAACTACTATCTGTGTTGTCGCGAAAAATACTCCCCCAGAAAAAGATGCGTCTCGCTTTACCATCTTTATCTTTCTTCCAGTGTTCTGGGAAAAGTTCTGGATACTTATACAGATAATCAAGAACATTACTGTTCAAATTTATCTGATCGCCACCATCGACTTTATGACGAAATTCATCCTCAGCAGGACGAATTTCGTCATTATGCTTTACAAGAAAAAGTTCAACCCTCTTCCCCTCCATATAGAGATTATCGTCGGAACGTAGTTCGATAGATACCTCTCCACAACCTTCATGTTTGAATATTTCAAATCCTTCAAACGGAAGCTTATGAGGTGCACCAAGATCGACAACATGATTGGTGATTAGGGTTTTTTCTTTATCCGATTGGGGATTCAGAGCCTCAGCAAGCCTCTCTTTCAAGATTTCCTGGTTATTCTTCCAATTCATTGCTATGGAGATATCGATTTCTCCAGGTCGCGGAAGCTGACTCAGTACGGCAGTCTGGAAAGCTATATACCATCCAGGGCATGTTTCTTTTTCGGGTGTTCTGTTCATGAAAGTTGTTCCTTTCTTTTTATTGTTCACTTTCGTTAGAGGGTAATCATTTGAAAACCATAACTCTAATTTTGATACTAGAACCAAATTAAAACCTTGTTAATAAAACTAGCTCTGAGCATGCTCAGAGCTGTTTTAGTTTTTCTTTAGAAATTTTCTATTTCTTTTGAATCACAATCTTAATTGTGTATTCATTTATTTTTGATTCCTCAATATCACCGAGTTCTGCTTTTATAAGATCTAAAGATTTTGTTGAATTTTTTATCATCTCCCCAAACTTTGAAAAAGTCCCTTTCAGTTCTTCTGGATATGACACGTGAGTAATTACTTCGTCATCAGGAGAAAGTTTGTTTTTCTTTCTTAGATCCTGAATTGCACGAATAACTTCTCTCGCATTACCCTCCTCTATTAATTCTGGTGATAGTTTTATATGAAGGACAACCTCATCCATCATACTTTCATTATTTACAACTTCTTTTACATTAACCTCATCTTTGATTATCTCGATGTAGTCGTTTGATAATTTCAAATCTTTCACATCAAGTTTTTGAAGTGGTTGTCTAACCTTAATCCCAGCCGTTGCTCTTTTCTCCAAAGCCTTTGTAACAACACTTCTAGTAGTCTTCATGTCTTCCAATATGTCAGTTGCTGAATACGAAAAATTTGGCCAGTTTTCAAGATGAACAGATTCCTTTTTACCTCCAACTCTTTTATGAATATCTTCGGCTTTGAAAGGCATAAATGGTGCAAGAATTTTTGAAAACTCAATCAAGACATATTTTAGAGTTTCCATAGCCTCAACCATTTCATCTCCCCCTTCTTTTATTCGTTCTCGAGATCTTCTAAGATACCAAGCAGATAAATCATCAACAAAATCTGTAAATGGTCTTGCCGCTTTATCAAGCTCATAATTTTCTAGAGAAGTTGATGTCTCTTCATAAACCTCGGATAATCTCCCAAGAATCCATTTATCCAGAACGTTTTCACTTTTATTATTTGATTCAAGATTATCTACTTTGAATAATTCATAAAATGAAACGACATTATCAAGTCGAAGAATTATTTTTTTCATAACCTCGTCAACTCCTCTTTCTGAGAATTTCAAATCATCAGACTTAACAGCAGGAGAATTCATAAGATAGTATCTCAAAGCATCGGCACCATATTTATCCAAAACTAGAGAAAGGTCTGGATAGTTTTTTAAGCTCTTTGCCATTTTTCTACCATCTTCAGCAAGGATAAGCCCATTCACAACGACATTCTTGAATGGAGACTGCCCGAACAGTGCCGTATTTAGAACCATCAATGTATAGAACCACCCTCGTGTTTGGTCGAGCCCTTCTGAAATAAAATCAGCTGGGAAATTTTTACTTTTCAACAGTAGACTTCCAGGACTAAATGTGTCCTTTTTCATTGGGTAATGTTTACTTGCAAATGGCATTGATCCAGAATCAACCCATCCATCAAACACATCTGGAATTCTCCTGAAGGTTTTTCCCTTTTCCTCAAACTCGACCCTATCAATATGAGGTCTATGTAATTCTAGATCAAAGTTTCTATCGTGAGGAAGCTTGAAATAATTTGTCTCCAAAACATTTCCTGTTTTAACAAAGTCGTCGCTTTTTGATTTTTCCTCAATTGCCTCTTCCTTTGTCCAACCTTCACAAACAGATTTCAACATCCACAAAGGCCAGTCGTGTGATACAACCAAAATAGTTTTACCTTCATGCTTTGAATCGATTTCAGAAATAAACTCTCCAACTCTTTTTCTAATATCTTTTAATGTCTCTCCACCTTTTCTATTACTTTCATAAATTTCAGAATGAGGTCCAAATGTTTCCAGAAACTTATTATGATCCAATCCGTTTGCCCCGCTTTGATATTCTCTCAATCTTTTGTCAGTAAATATGTTTTCGTCAGGAATTCCTGCAACTTCTTTTATAATGTCCACTGTCTCTTGTGTTCTGTGTAATGGAGAAACATATACAAGATCAATTTTCTTTCCCTTTAATGATTTTGCTAATTTTCTAGTCTCTTCTCTACCCTGATCAGTCAAATGACTTGGAAAACTATTGTTGTCTTCAGATAGGAAACCTTTGACGTTATGATCAGAATTACCGTGTCGCGCCAGGAAGAATTTATTTGTTGATCTTACTTTTGATTTCAGTTCATCAAGTGAACCAATTACAACAACTTCTTTTCCATCTTCTGATTTCCAGATTGGAATTGGAGTTCCCCAAAATCTTGATCTAGATACTGACCAATCTCTCGCATCTTTAAGCCAGTTACCAAATCTCATTGATCCAACGTTTTCTGGAACCCACTTTACCTTATTATTATTTGTAATTAATTTATTTTTTAAATCTGTAACTTTTATAAACCAAGAAGAAGTAGCGAAGTTTAATAATGGAGCATCTGTTCTCCAACAATGAGGATATGAGTGTTCAATTTTTTTCTTAGAATACAGTTTGCCTTTTTCTGCTAAAAATTTAACAACTTCAATGTCGGTTTGCATTGGATTTTCCTTTGGCTTTGCTTGGAGTCCAGCAAAATCAACAATCTCTTCCTTAATTGTTCCATTTTTATTCACATGCTGAATAAAAGGAAGATTGTATTTCTTCAATAATGAGTAATCATCATTACCAAAAGCTGGTGCAATATGAACTACGCCGGTACCATCTTCTGTTGTAACGAAATCTGCTGAATAAATTTTCCATGCATTCTCTAAATTCTCAATCGGCTCATCAATATAATAATTAAACAAAGGTTGATATGCTTTTCCAACCAGAGTACTTCCTTTGAATTCATCCACAATTTTGTATGTCTCTTCTATAACAGAATCAAGTAATGCTTTTGCAAGAATATATTTTGATCCTTCTGATTCAATTTTTACATAATCAATATCTTCACCTACTGCAAGAGCGACATTACCAGGAAGAGTCCATGGTGTTGTTGTCCAAGCCAGAACAAAAGTTTTTTCCTTTGTCGCGCCAGAGCTTGCGGCTGCGGAATCTTTCAATTCAAATTTAGCAGTCAAAGATAAGTCTTTGATATCTTTATAGCCTTGATTCACCTCGAAGTTTGAAAGTGTTGTTTCCAGTTCTGGAGAAACATGCATAACCTTAAAATCTTCATATACAAGACCTTTATTAAACATTTTTTTAAATCCCCACCAAACTGATTGAGTATACAAAGGATGCATAGTCGTATAAGGTTTTTCCATATCAACCCATCTACCAGTTCTTGGAATTATTTTCTTCCATTCTTCCTCATATGTGAAAACAGATTCTTTTGCTTTTTCATTAAAATTTTCGATACCAAATTCTTCAATATCTTTTGCTGTTTCTAATTTGTATTTTTTTTGAACTAAGTTTTCTACAGGAAGCCCGTGACAATCCCATCCCCACTGCCTATCAACACTAAAACCTTTCATTGTCTTATATCGTGGAATAACATCCTTAATTGTTCCAGGTAAGATATGTCCGTAATGAGGTTTTCCGTTTGCAAATGGAGGTCCGTCATAAAATACGAATTTCCCATTCGGTGATTTTTTATCTAGTGCTTTCTTAAAAATTTCTTTTTCATTCCAGAAATCTAAAATTTCTAACTCCTTTTTAGCAACCTGGCTTATATCAGAAGCCTTTTCATGTTGTTTATCGTCCATATATTTAATTTAAGAATAAGTATGTAAAATATATGATTTTTAGGTGCTTTAGTCAAAGAAAAAACCACCACGCAATGAAGTGTGGTGGTTTTAGAAATTTACTCAATTAGAGCTACAGGTCTAAAGAAACCCGAGATGCGTTTTTCAACCCACATTCCCCTAATAGGAATCTTTCCGTTCCCAAGTATCATAGAACCTATTGAAATTCTTGAATGATCAAAGGTCGGGACAGAAATCAACGGATTAGAGTGTCCCAACCAGTCTGCAAGTAAAGCACGATCTCCTTTTTCAACCAAATGAGCTATTAAGCAAATCAGATGATATGCCGGTGCAAATACAACATCATTAACACCAAATGGATCAAGCCCTCCTCCTTTAGTGTCTATAACATGAATACCGAAACCAATTTCGCTACTTATGGATGAGACCGGTTTCGACAATATTGCATTTAAGAATGGTAGCCCCTCCTCATCGATTTTTGAGTCAAGAATACTCTTAATTTCTGTAGGTTTATAAAAGCCAATACCTTCAATCACCTTCTCTGTTTTAATTTCTAACATAATAAAGAACGTTCGACTGAAGATAGTCTCATAATTTTTGATTTATAGCAATGGCACAAATCTACATCTTTTTCGGAACTGAAATTCCCAGAATGTTCAAACCTCTTTCTAGGGTTTGCATGACTGTTTTTGTAATTTGAATTTTGTATTCTCTGTTGTCTGTATCCTCATCCAGAATTCTTGTATTTGCATAGAATGAATTAAATTCACTAGCCAGTTTTGTTAGATACGTTACGAGATGTTGTGGTGCCAAATCAAGTAAAGCTTTTTCAAGAATATCTTCAAATTGAATTAGTAACCTTTCAAGATCTACGGTTTCCCAACCTTGCCACGACGTGGCCTTAGTGAAGTCGGGGGCTTTTTCCAAAACACTTTTTGCTCTTGTGTAGGCATATTGCAAATAAGGTCCAGAATCTCCTTCGAACGAGATTGATTTATCAAAATTAAATTCAATATCCTTGCCGACTGATTGTTTTAAAATAGAATATTTTATTGCTGACAATGAAACTTTATCTTTTATTTCATCTCTAGTCTCAATATCTATATCTCTTTCCTTGATCTTTTCTTCAACAAGTTCCTTAACCTGAGCTACTAGATCTTCAGCAGTTACAGACTTACCTTCTCTTGAAGAGGTTTTCTTTCCATCTATCTTCATTAATCCATGAGTCATCGACTTAGTCTTGTCCGCAATTTCCTGATATATTTCTCCTAAAGCAGAAAGCATAACTTTAAAATATTCTTTCTGTTCATTTCCTGTAAGGATGATTGATCTATCAAATTCAAAGTCTTTTGATTTCACAACAGCAAGACCTAAATCTTTTGCTTCGTACGTCGGCAGACCTTCTGAATTTATAAAAACTCTCGTATGAAGACCTTTTTTTTCTCCTTTGTATACTACAGCACCCTCAGATTCCTTAAAAACTTTTCCAATATTTTCAGTGACAATAATTTTACCAAGACTGGACGTTTCACTTTCAAAATAATATTTATCAAACTTTGTCCCCAAAAAATCATACATTTTATCAAAAGACTCTAGACTCCATTTTTTTCCTTTTAAATAATATGTCTGCAGTTCAATACTTGATTTACCAAACAATTCCTTATTAATTTCTAATATTTCTTTTTCATACTCAGTATTCTCCTTAGATTGTACATTTCCATATACATAGGATTCATTCAAAAATTTAACCTTGTCATTTAGAGAGTCCTGATCTTGAGGAAAAAATGCTTTGTGTTGAATCATCCCCCAAACAGCTTTTGCAATATTTGGACCAATATCACTTGTGTAACAAAGCCTTTTGACTTCGGCACCGTTTGCTTCATGAATTCTACTTAATGATTCACCTATCGTATTGCTCATTAGGTGACCAATATGAAATTGCTTAAAAAGGTTTGGATCTGTAAACTCTAAAAGGATTTTTTGTCCTTTCAAAATATTAGTTTCAAAAACTGGTTTTTGTATTTTGTTTTGAATCTCTGTACCAGATAAATAAAAGTTAATAAATCCTGGACCAGCTTTCTCAATTTTTGAAAACTTCTTTAAATCTTTTTGATTTAATTTTTCTATAATAGTGTCTGCAATTGAAGATGGTGAATCGGAAAGCTCCTTAGAGAGTGCAAGTGCTATATTTGTCGAATACTCTCCATGGGACAAATCACCTGGACTCTCAACAATAAAATCAGTAGAAACCTTCATTTCAGCCAATATGTCCTTTATTATTTTTTTAATCTCTTCCTTCATAAAATCTAGTTTAGCATAATTACCTTCTCAAAATTTTATCAATCCTTTGTGCAATCTTAATAAAATCTTTTTCTTTTTTACCTTTTGTAGTTTCAGCTGCGGTTCCAAGTCTAATTCCTGATGGATCCATTGGGCTTCTTTTATCATTTGGAATTGTATTTTTATTTACAATAATTCCTTCCTTTTCTAGCCTATCACTCGCCTCTTTTCCAGAAATTCCATTTGAAATAGTATCGATCAAAATTAAGTGTGTATCTGTTCCTCCTGAGACAATTCTCCAGCCATGATTTTTTAATTCACTCGCCAAAGTTTTTGCGTTTAGAACAACCTGTTTTGTGTATTTCTTAAAAGTGGCAGTTTGAGCTTCTTTCAAGCAAACAGCGATTGCAGAAACTGTATTCATATGTGGGCCTCCCTGAATTCCAGGAAAGACAGACTTGTCTATATCTTTTGAATACTCTTTGAGTGAAAAAATAAGTGCTGCCCTTGGGCCCCTCAGAGTCTTATGTGTTGTCATTGTTACAATATCCGCATGTTTAAATGGACCAGAGAAAACCTCACCAGCAATCAATCCGGCTGTATGAGAAACATCTGCCAACAAAACAGCCCCGCAGGAATCTGCTATTTCTCTGAATTTTTTCCAATTAATTTTTCTAGAGTATGCTGTAAAACCTGCAACAATAATTTTTGATTTTTCCTTACTTGCTATTTTTTTCAAATCGTCATAATTTAATTTTTCAGTTTTTTTATCTACTCCATATGGAATCTGTTTGTAAAATTTTCCTGTAATTGAAACTTTGTGACCATGAGTTAGATGTCCCCCATCTGAAAGATTCATCCCCATTATTTTGTCTCCTGGTTTTAGAACAGCATTGTAGACAGCAAGGTTTGCTGTAGAACCAGAAAGAGCTTGAACATTTACTGACCATTTTTTATCTGAAAGTTTAAATGTTTTTAATGCTCTTTCTCTGCAGAGATTTTCAAGCTTATCTACATTATCATTTCCTCCATAATATCTTGCTTCTGGGTACCCTTCCGCATATTTGTTTGTAAAATCTGAACCAAGTGCCTCTAAAACATCTTTTGAAACATAATTCTCTGAAGCAATTAGATTAATCACCGACTTTTGTCGCTTTTTCTCACCTTCTATTAATTTTTTGATTTGTGGGTCCTTCATTTGTTTTTTTACTGTTACATGTAGTATAACCATGAAACAAGAACATTCAAGTATAAACACATGAAACCAATTGACTATCGACCTGTCGAAGAAAGAACACCTGATTATCAGTACAACAGATTACTCAGGCAAATCATGGAGCAAGGCAAGGATAAAAAACCAATCCACGCAGGATTGAAGGAAAATCAAGGATCAGGGCACTCTTTTGCAAGAGAACTTACTCATGCAGATCCTCTCACATTTGATCTAAGTAACGGTTTCCCAATTCTGGGGCATCGAGACCTCACAAAGACTCTTGTCGGAGGAATTGCGGAAATTTCAGCATTTCTTAATGGTGCAAGAACACTTGATGAGCTCGACTCATTTGGTGTCCCTCGATTCTTTTGGGAACGTTGGGTAACGAAAGAAAAAACAGC
>CAZPRI010000011.1:0-19816 GCA_964589635.1 uncultured Candidatus Saccharibacteria bacterium
ATTTTTGATTGGTAGAATTTTGTTTGGAGGAGTCTTTCTAATGTTTGGAATAACACACTTCAGAGATAGAAAAAATATGGTTGAATTCATTAAATCTAAAAATGTTTCTTCGCCAAAACTTGCTAACTTATTAGCAGCAACATTTCTGACTGTGTCAGGAATCTTTATAATTCTTGGCATCTTTTCAGAGATAGCAGCATCAGCACTAATTCTATTCCTTGTCGGAGCATCAGTAACAATGCACGATTTTTGGGCGATACAGGACCCTCAGGAAAAACAGAGGCAAATGGCCAGTTTTATGTTAAATATGGCACTTATTGGAGCTAATCTGATAATAATCTACATAAATTATTGGCCACTAAGTCTGTAATTATTAAAAGTGACCCAGGCACGAAGTGTCTGGGTCCTTTGAATTACATTTGCTCCTCAAGGACCTTCTCCGCTTCCTTAAGGATTTCATCATGAGAAGCCATTAGACTTTTCTTGATTTTATCCAATCTTGTAATACTATCTGTGACTGGCTCATCTTCCAGTTCTCTAGAAAAGATTTTGAAATACTCAAGAATCAATTCCTTTCGTCTCTTGTTGCTTAGTTTCATGGCTGGTTTTGGTTGATTTTTTCCAATCGAGAAAAAGTTAACATCAATGCGTAGCGACCATATGCACTCCTGTTTTCTCCCATTTGACTTGAAAGGTCGCATTCCATACCCACTTTATTCATCTGTCGGCAAAGAATTCTGATCGAAGAAATCATGGTGTCATGAATGGCACCACGCTTCTCTGAAACCTCCCGAAATTCTTCAGAAGAAGCTCCGTCACATTGATTCAACTCGTAAGTGAAATCTACGACGGTCTGGACATAACGCAAGCACGAAGCAAGCATGTCTTCCAAGAGCTCTTCAAGAATTTCATCTCCTTTGACAAGCTCTTCGAGTTCATCAAGAGAAAAAAGAAGATGTTTGACTTGAAAATTTTTTTCAGGGTTCAAGTCTCCAAGGTGTTCAACCTCGTTCCCCTTTAAAATGTGAAAAGGACTCATAACTGCCCAAGTTATAACACTTAGATTAGTATTTTGTCAATACCCTATTATGGAGTAAGTCTATTAACATCTCTTGGTAAGAATGTGGCTTCCTTTACAGAATCAAGCTCCAAAAGTCTCATAATTAACCTTGATGGACCAATTCCTCCTCCTCCATGTGGTGGGCATCCGTACCTAAAGAAATTCATGTAATCTG
The DNA here is from genome assembly GCA_964589635.1 of uncultured Candidatus Saccharibacteria bacterium. Classification (GTDB taxonomy): domain Bacteria; phylum Patescibacteriota; class Minisyncoccia; order Phycocordibacterales; family JAACPR01; genus CAZUCU01. The sequence continues at coordinate 1,236 of CAZPRI010000011.1, forward strand.
AAAGTTCATCAAGATCCATTTTCTTTTCTATGGCTTGAGCTTTTAAAATTTCTGGTCTGTGTTCTCTCTGTGCTAACGTTGTTATTTCAAGACCTTTATATAGAAGGTCAGCACTTTTTGTTAGTTCAGGATTATCTTCATGCCTCATGTGATAAAAAGGTCTTTTTGAAATATGATAATCAGTAATAAATACAAAATCACTCCCTGTCTCCTCTTTTACAAGTTTACAAATTCCTCTCTCTTCTTCAGGAGAAAGATCATGTTCCTCTCCACTTTGAATACCCGCGGCTTTCAATTTCTCCTTAACCTCTTTTATAGGAATTCTTGGAAATGGTGCGGTAGGAATACTTACTTCTAATTCAGGAATATCTTTTTTCAATTGTTCAAAAGCAGAAATGATCATCTGTTCCTCCATATCCATCACATCGTGATGAGATTCAACAAGAGAAATTTCAAAATCCCAGCCAGTAAATTCCGTCATATGCCTTGTAGTAAAAGACTGTTCTGCCCTAAATACAGGTCCATTTATAAAGACTCTTTCAAGTCCTGAAGCAATCGCCATTTGTTTATAGAATTGTGGAGATTGTGCAAGATAGGCTTTCTTTTCAAAATATTGAACTTCAAAAACATCAGCACCTGTCTCTGATGCAGAACTCATAAAAGACGGAGTGTAAACTTGTAAAAACTCTTCTTTATCAAAGTAACTTCTCATTCCTTTTTCAAGTGCCGTCCAAACTTTAAATATTTGCGTATTTCTAGGCTTTCTAATATCAAGCCATCTATAATCAAATCTTGAAACAACATTTGTCTCTTCTCCACCTTTTCTAATCTCTACCGGAATAGCCAATTCTGGATCAGCTTTTGAAAGAATACTAATGCTTCGTGCTTCTATTTCGAAACCACTCGGAGCTTGTTTTTCTTCTTTTACTAATCCATTAATAACAACAAAAGATTCTGTAGATATATCTTTTACTTTTTCAAAATCAGGACAATCCTTCAATACAACCACCTGAATCATTCCTGAAATATCCCTAATGTTTATAAAAGCTATTTTACTTTGGTCTCTAAGTGTATGAACAAAACCAGCAATATTAATTTCTTTACCAATATGTTCTTTTACACTTTTTATTTTTATTCTATCTATCATTAGGGCTAGTATATAAGATTTATTACATATTTTCCATAGTGAATAAAAAAAGCCGCCCCGTTTAACGGGGCGGCGAAGTCAAAACATCAAGAGAGGTGAATTCTTTTACGACTACCTTTCTTGGGTACAATCTCCCTTGCTCTTTGAGCATGTCTCAGGTTCTCAAAGAGAATGTGGTTAGATACCGGGGAAAGGCCATTAAATTCGTAGCCAAATCCGTTCGGAAGAATTCGATAATTAAATTCTTTTCCTTCAGAATATACCCTCAACCACTCGAAATTTCCATCACCATCATGGTCGTAGACTTTAAAAGGTCGCTGACCACTAATATAGTTATAATTTTTAGGAGTGATTCTTATCTCGGTAGCCTTTCTGCCACCTGAATAATTTGTCACTTTCATATCGTAATCAAAGATGTTCTCTGAATACGAATAAATATCTGCACTTTTCACAGGAGGTAATGGTCCTGAAGATGAGTTCATCATCTGCACACAAGATGCAGAAAGAAAAATAATCCCCAATAACAACAGTTTAAACACTTTTTTATTCATATCTTATAGAGCTCAGTTCTTTGTGAAAATACCACTAAAGTAGTAAAAAAGCAACATTAAAAAGAAAAGCCCCGAGCCGTATGGTTCGGGGCTAGTAGCTTCTTTCTTTTTGTCTTACTCTTAATCAAGTGGGGTGTTACCCCTCAGTCTATGTAGTTCAATTTCACCTTTTTTCTCCTTTCTATGTTCCATGATGGAACTATTTTATTCCATATTTATAATACTACAAAAAAATAATCCTACAAAACTATTCACTGAATACTTTTGTTCTTTTTAATCGTAGTAGACAAACAGGAAATTCGAATTCTTCTACGAGAGCCCTAATAAAAGTACCAGAAGAGACTCTGATTTTAATATCAAAAACCTGAAAAGTTTCAGGAGCAGATTCAAAATTTTTTCTCCAGGCTTCAAGAATTTTCTCTTGTCTGAAATCACCTCTAACTTTAGGAATAGATTCTAAAATATAATCCTTAGTATCACCTTTTGGAATATTTTTTAAATCAAGAAATTCAACGTTTTTTATTTCCACACCTAAACACGGTCTTTCAACAGAAAGATCCCCAGCTTTAAAATACTCAAAAAGTTTTTTTCCATTTACCGTTTTTCCAGAAAACCATGGATATGTCTGTTTTTTTATTTTTTTAAATGAATTAACGTTATTTTCTATAATACTAGTACTTTGTCTTTCGAAAGAAGAATCTGTAATTAATCCCAATATATCTCCTGAATCAGTTTCAAAACCAACCAGAAAAGTAGCAACATACTCTTTATCGTATCCAAGATACTTTTCTCTATGATTATTTTCGTATCCAATCAATAGTATGGTTTCACCTTCGGCCATTGGGTCAAGTCTGCCAGCATAGGAAATTCTCTCATTCTCTAAATCAGGCATTTCTGTTCTAATACGTTGTATCAATTCTAGAGGAGTCTCTCCTACTTCTTTGTTCACCTTTATCATGTCATAAAATATAACTTTTTGAGCCTATATAGTAAACATCTTTGACTATATGAACAAAGAGTGGATAATGAATATACGATTAAATTGTATCGTATTTACTATAAATATTAAGAACCATGAAAAAAATATTATTATTGATAGTGCTTATAGCGATTGTATTTTTTATAATTGATAAAGTACAAAACGATGATGAAGTTGTTATTGTCACTGAAGAATCTAACCTATCTGAAATTGTAGAAGCAAATGATGAGTACAGAGATAGTCTTGTAGAAGTAAAGGCTTCAATAAAGTCTGGTGACAAAGACATGATTACAGTGTCTCTAAGTAGACTAGCAAAAGCTTTGGAGAAATTAGAACTTATCGAAAATTCAACTACAGACACTGAGATAAAGACTGAACTAAATAAAAGAAGAAATGGAGGTAATTCAATCAAAGTAGCCATTGAAGATATCCTAGAAAAGACTGAAGGAGAAATAGTGATTGAAGACTCAATCATAGAATCTATTGATGAAGCAGTTGATGAAACCACTCAGTCAATAGAGGAAGACGTAGTAAATAACCCAGAAATCCTAGAAACACTAGATCTGGAAAATGATATTGATACTGAAGATATTATTGATGAAGAAGTAGTTACAGATGAAGAAAATATATTAGATGTGGATGTAACTTCTGAATCAGAAGTAGAAGTTCAAAACTAATAATAATTATGAAATAAAAAAGGCACGACCTCTGGTCGCGCCTTTTTTATTACTTAGGTAGTTCAACAATAAATTCTGAACCCTTTCCTTTTCCTTCTGACTCCGCCCAAATATGTCCTCCATGCTCTCTTATGATTTGCCTTGCTATAAACAACCCGTAACCAGTAGTGTCCACATTTTGATCGATAGAATTTCGCCCTTTTCCTCCTTCAGTAAACAAATTCTTTTTATCTTCCTTTGTCAAACCAACACCAGAATCTTTTACAGAAAATCTCAATCTACCATTTTTTTCTGACAAGCTGATTTCAATTTCTCCTGATGGAGTATAGATTACGGCATTTTCCAAAAGGTTTTTGACAACTTCTTTCAACTTCAAGTCATCTCCGTCAATAATCATTTTGTCCGCAGGAATCTTTTTTACAATTTTTAAATTCTTTTCTTCTACTTTCGGCTTAATATTCTCTATCTGCTCCAAAACCAATTGTCTCATGTCCAATTCTTGTTTATCAAACTCAACAACACCGTTCTTTAGGTCAGAGGCTTGCAAAATTGCTTGAACAGTTTCTACTCCCTTTGTTTCTGAATCCAGACCATACTTTGCAACCTCTTTTATCTTCATTCCAGTTTTCCCATAATCTCCCGACAAAATTCCATCAAAGATATTTCTGGATTTGGTCATATAACCCTTAACTTGATGAGTAATAAAGTGCAACAAATTTTGTTGGTTTTTGTTTGCAACATCAAGAAGTTTTCTTTGTTTTTCGACCTTCTTTACAGATTTTATAAGAATATAGCTAATTACTCCTGTTAGCACAATTGTCACAAATAGAATAATCTTAATATTCTGCAATGTTCTAATAAATATCATTGAAAAATTCAAGAACAAGAGAAGAGATATCAATATTTGCGGAAGTAATAATTTTACACCTAAAATTTTAAATTCTGAAACTAATAAGGATGATACAAACAGGAAGATGAAAAATGCCAAAGGGATAACGATATTCGCTTCATAAAGTACCACGTAAGAACCTATTAAATCATTAAATATAAAAACAGATAGAAGTATTAATGAAGAAATAAAAATATAAGTAAACATTTTCATACTAATAAAACTTTTCCTAAACTTAATAAGTTTATAAAGTAGATTTAGGAATAATAATAATTCAATAAAGTATATATAAATCCACAGATTTCCTAATATTCCTTCACAATAAGAAATATCATATACAAAATTATAACTACCAGACATCAGAACAAATATTGGAATAAAAGAAAGGAATAAAATAGAAACATTGTCTATTACGGGAAAATTTTTTATATATTTTCTAGCCAACCTTTCAATGAGCAAGACTACTGAGAAAACCATGAGTGGATGTAAAATTGCTATAATCTGCCATGAAAAAAATATTATTTCATTATGTATTGCAACCCACTGAACAAGCTCATTTATTTGCCATAATGAAAAAACTAAAATAGAGAAAAGAAAATACTTATTAATCTTATTTTTTGGAGCAAAAAATAAGAAGAAGATAGATATAACTAATGATAGAAAAAACACCGGTAAATAGAAATAATATAAAAATGAAGGAGCAATAGAGAAATCAAATAAGCCAAAAGCAATACTTTCAGTTATATCTCCGCATAAACTTAGACTGTTTAGCATACTATTATTATATAATATAATGATAGTATTTATAATAAGTTATCAACGATAAAAATATGACATATGACAAATAAAAAAAACTTTACATGGAAAAGCCCGAACATATTAATCAAAAAAACTAAAAATAGAGGTCTCGGAGTCTTTGCAAATAAAGTTATAAATAAGAATGAGCTTATCTTGGTAATGGGGGGCTACATATTTGACATTGAAGATGAAAATAATTTGAATAAATTTAATGAAGATAAGCCAATAGAGATATCCCAAGATTTTTCAATATCTCCAATAACAATAAAAGAAACTGAGAGTATGATTCAACACAGCATAAATCATAGCTGTCAACCAAATTGCGGATGGAAAGGGCAACTTTTTTTAGTAGCAATGAAAAAAATAAACAAAGGAGAAGAAGTTGTTTATGATTATGCAACAATAATGCATTCAAACAATGACAGTGAAACTTATTTCAAAATGGTTTGTGAATGTGGATCAAGAAAATGCAGAGGCGTTGTTACAGAGGACGACTGGAAACTTCCAGAATTGCAAAAAAAATATGACGGTTATTTCCAGTGGTACCTACAGGATAAAATTGATTGTCTTAAAAAAGGAAAAAAATACAAAAAACCATATACACTTCCTAAAAATTAGCTTATTCTTAAGCTTATAATAATTCCCCCAATAACCACTACTAAAATTCCAAGAAAAACAAGCTTCCCGGTTTTTTCTTGTTCTTCATATTTAAATAAGTGTGGCTTAAATTTCTTTACAAAAAAATCACCTATAAAAACAAAAATGGGTTGTGTTGCAGCAAAGGCCTGAACAATAGCAACAGGCGCAAATATTTTACCAACATCAAACAAAGCATCTCCTATAATAAAAGCGATTTCATTGAAAGACTGTATTTTGAATTTAGTTCGTATAGTTTTTACAAAATTTAAACGAACATTTGAAGAAAGTAAAAAGAAGAATCCCCAGAATCCTTTACCAAAGATATCCGAAAATAAAGCGTTCGCTATAGTAGTTTCTCTTCCATAGAAGGCAAAAATAACATCATTAATAGTAAGTAATAATGTTGATACCAAACCAAGAACAATGATTCTTTTGTCTATTTTCCCTTTTTTGAAGGATAAAAACAAACTCCCAATGACTACCAAGAAAATACCTGCCATTTCAAAAGGTCCTAAAAATTCCTTCAGGAAAATGTACCCACCAATTAATCCAAATACTGGAATAAACTGGAACCAAACAACAACTATATTTACATCTTCCTTAACCAATAAATACAAATAAAGCCAAATACTAATTGAAAAAATAATTCCATTTAAAAACAAGGGCAGGGAAAAAACAAAATTCCCTTTTACCAAAATAAATATCAATATCGGAACAGTAAATAGTGCATTAAATAATGCACCTGTGGCCATCAAAACAGATGGACTAGAATCATCCTCATCTCCAGAAACTAGAAATTTGTCAATTAAATTAGTTAAGGCAAATATCGCAGGAGGTAATAAAACGATGAAGAAAACCCACATTTTACTCTTCGATTATTTCATCTTCACCCACCATCACCTCAAAACCCTCATCACTCGCAACTTCTTCCAACAATTCTTCTCTATCCAGGGTTTCTTCGTCCACATAATCTTCTTCTAAGCCTCCTTCTTCCATAAATTCTTCATCTTCTAAATATTCTTCAGTTTCTACAATCTCAAAGTCTTGTAAAATAACCGTCTTATAAAATGTGTATGCGACTGAAAAAGTAAGAATAACTACAAATACTATTAATAATATTTTTGATTTTTTCTCCATATTAAGGTTATAATACCACCAACAAACCAAAATGAAAGTCTTATTTATTTCTAAAAAAGGTCTTGCGAGTAATCTTGCAAGACTAATTAAAAAAGAAGGTCACGAAGTTCTGTTTTTTATGGAAAGCAAAAAATTGAACAACGTCTTCGATGGAATAGTAGACAAGACTAATAACTGGGAAAATGAATTAGACTGGGTAGGAAAAGATGGTCTAATCGTTTTTGATGATAATGGTTATGGCAAAAAACAAGATGAATTAAGGCTTCAAGGGTACTCTGTTTTTGGTGGTTGCGAGTTGGCTGACAAACTAGAATACGATAGAGAATTCACTCAAGACATTTTCAATAAATACGATATTCAGACAAGAACAGTTAAATCTTTTAAAAATTTACCTGATGCGATTTCTTTCATTACAGAAAATCCTACAAAATGGATTCTTAAAAGAGATGGGGATAACTCAAAGTTTGTTACCTATGCCGGAGAAAGAGATGATGCAAGAGATGTATTGGAAATATTGAATAACTACGCGAGAGAAGAGAAATTAAGAGATGCACCAATAAGTATTCAAGAGAAGGCTGAAGGAATTGAGATTGGAGTTGGAAGGTATTTTAATGGTAAAAATTTTGTAGGTCCGATTGAAATGAACCTGGAGCACCCAAGACTATTTGCTGGTGAAATTGGTCCATTTACTGATGAAATGGGAACTGTTGCGTGGTATACAGATAAGGAAAGAAGAGTCTACAAAGAAACATTGGCTAAAATAGAACCTTTTTTAAGAGAAATAGATTTTCGAGGAGATATTGGAATAAACTGTATTGTAAATGAGACTGACCTTGTTGCCCTAGAAACAACAGCGAGAATTGGTTGTCCTATTGTCCATCTACAGACAGAAATTCACGAGAGTGGGTGGGGAGAATTTATGAAAGCAATTGCCGATCAGGAAGATTTTATACTCAAATGGAGAAAAGGTGCAGGAGTTGTCTTCTCTATATCTGTACCTCCTTTCCCTTTTGAAAAACACTTCGATACAGATGTTTGTAGTGGACTAACTATATATATGGATGAATTATCAGAAAAAGAACAAAAACATGTCCATCTAGATGAAGTTGCTTATGACAAAGATGAAGCTCGCTACTATATCTCAAAACAAACAGATGGTTTTGTATTATACGTTACTGGATTTGATAATAAAGTCACCAAGGCACGAAAACATGCCTTAAGTATAATTAAAAAAATAAAAATACCTAAAATGTTTTATAGGATAGATATTGGAGAGAAATTCGATAAAGTTGACTTCAAAAAGCTTAAAAAATGGGGGTGGATATAATAACCAAAAGTTAATAAAATAGCAGCGGCGCTATTTTATTTTTCTTCACTCCTGTATCTATTTTTTACTCTTACTTATCGCTGCTTTCATAAACGCATTAAATAGAGGATGTGGTGAAATCGGTCTTCCTTTAAATTCTGGATGGAATTGAGTCCCAAGGAAAAATGGGTGCTCTTTCTTTGGAAGCTCAGCTATTTCCATCAAAACCCCACTTGGAGAAGTTCCGGAAAACACAAGGCCCGCATCTTCAATCTGTTTTATATAGTTGGGGTTCACTTCGTATCTATGCCTGTGTCTTTCTGAAATAATATTGTCCTTTTTAATTTCCCAATATTTTGTCTTTGTATAAGATTCATGTGCTATCGTCTTTGGTTTTAACACACAGTCATAAGAACCAAGCCTCATCGTTCCACCATAATCTTTATCTTCCAATTTCTTCTTTTGGTCTGGCATTATGTCTATAACCAAATTTTCTGCATCATGTTCTATTTCCGCAGTATGAGCATTTTTTATTTTGGCGACATTTCTAGCAAATTCCAAAGTCATAAGTTGCATTCCATAGCAAAGTCCAAAATAAGGTATTTTATTTTCTCTACAATATTTAATTACATTTATTTTTCCTTCAATTCCTGTTGAACCAAAACCACCAGGGACGATTACCCCATCAAATTTTTTCAAATCCTTTACTTCCTTTGGATTCTTTTCAAATGCCTTTGAGTTGAGCCATGTAATATTAGCTCTTTTGTTCAAATGAAAAGCAGAAAATTTTATAGACTCAATAACAGATAAATATGAATCTGACAAAACAAAATCCCCAGTATCAAAATATTTACCAATAACAGCAATATTTACTTCTCCGTCTCCATTTTTAGTTTTACTAACAAAATGAGCCCACTCTTTTAGGTTTGGTTTTCTAACTGGTAGTTTTAGAGATTTAGCAACCATTTCTCCAATTTTATCTTTCTCAAAATTCAAAGGGACATCATAAATACTTTTTATATCTGGAGCTGATATCACATTTTCTTTTTTTACATTACAAGTAAGTGCTAATTTCTCTTTTCTCTTCTCGTCCATTTCCACAGAACTTCGAGCAATTATAAAATCAGTTTGGATTCCAAAAGAGTTCAACTGCCTCACTGCGTTTTGTGTTGGTCTAGTTTTCATCTCACCAAGTGTTCCAGGAATCGGTAAATAAGAAACCATGACAAAAATCACATCATCAGGATTATCTACTTTCATTACACGAGCAGCCTCATAGAAAAGTGCATTCTGAAAATCTCCAATTGTTCCCCCTATTTCAACAATTGAAATCTCTGTCTTTGAATTTTTCGCAGATTTTTTTAATTTCTCCACAATTTGTTCCCTAATATGTGGTATAGCTTCAACACATTTTCCTCCATATGCGAGATTTCTTTCTTTCTCGATAACCTCTTTGTATACCATTCCTGATGTCATATAAGAAAAATCATCGGCATCTTTATTAAGAAATCTTTCGTAGTTTCCCATATCCTGATCAGTTTCTAGTCCAGAATTCAAAACAAAAACCTCACCATGTTCGGTGGGGTTCATAGTACCCGCATCAACATTCAAATACGGATCAACTTTTACTAGATTAACTTTATAATTCATAGATTCCAGAATGGTTCCTATGGATGCGGTCGCAATTCCTTTACCAACTCCAGACATAACTCCTCCAATTACAAAAATGTATTTATGATTTTTTTTCCTTGCCATAATAAAATGATTATAGCAGATTCAATTATAATCAGAAGAACAATATATCAACCAAAAACATAAAATCCTGCCTGAGTGACATTTGGACATTATTTTTCAACACTTTTACAACTATCTCTCTTGGTGGTATATTTCATGAATGAATACCTTATTTTTAACTCAAGTATCACTTATATCAAATGTACCATTCGCGGTTTCTAATATATCCTTTAGAGAAATAATAGACATACTGATTGTATCTATAGCTGTCTATATTGTCTTACTTTTCGTTAAACAAACTAAATCATATTTTGTTGTAATAGTTTCTTTAACACTAATAATAACAAGTCTTATTTCTCAGAATCTAAATCTGACACTCACAAGATCAATACTTCAACCACTTTCAACCCTAACTTTTGTAATTATAGCGATTGTATTTCAAAGAGAAATTAGAAGATTTTTCAAATGGGTTATCTTCGGGAAACATCACATCTTCACAAAGATGAAACAGATAAGTAAAAATACTTCAGCAGAAATTGCAGAATCTCTTGTTTTTATGGCACAGAAAAGAATTGGTGCCATTCTAGTTTTCCCAGGCAAACAAGACATAGATGACATTATTGAAGGTGGCCAATATCTTGGAGGAAAAATATCAAAAGAATTACTGTTGAGTATTTTTGATTCTAGTTCTCCTGGACACGACGGTGCAGTAATTATCGAAAACGATTTGGTGAGGCAGTTTGGAGTTCACCTTCCTTTAGCTCGAAATTTTGATAATTATAGGAAAACCGGAACAAGGCATAGGGCAGGTGTCGGAATCACTGAAGATACAGATTCAATCTCAATAATTGTTTCAGAGGAACGAGGAGGGATTAGTATTTGTGAAAACGGTAAAATGAGAATATTAAGTGACGAGGATGAACTAAGAGAGACTCTCAGAAATTTGACTGGAGAAAACGAATCCACTGAAGGAAACTTTTGGACATATTTTTTCTTAAGTAACTTTAAATCAAAAATTGTTGCTTTTCTTATTGCCTTTATTCTTTGGTCATCAATTGTTGCTCAAACAGGAATAATTAGAGAAGAATACGAGATACCCCTTTCCTTCCAACTATTGCCTAGTAAATACGAAATCGATAGTGATATTGTTAAGACGAAGATAAATGTGACATTAAAAGGTAAGAGTCCAGACATAACATCCCTCGATAAGACAAAAATTGAAATAAAAATAGACGCAAAGAATTTACAACCTGGAGAAAACCAGATTGAATTAACTCCTCAGATGATACCTATTCCAAGTTTCCTTTCTGTGGAAAAAATAGAACCAGAAAATATTATAGTGATCATTCGAGAAGAGCAGAAGGAACAATCAATACTTGATGGAAACTTGGCACAATAAATAAAAAAGGCTTGTAGTTTTTTTGCATCATCTTTTGAAAGAAACTTGAACATATTTCCTCCGCATTTTCCACAAGTTCCTTTTGCAGAATATCTATTATTTTTCTCAGAAACAACTGGGTTTGTCATATCTTGCATAGTTGGTTTCTTGTTTTCATCTCGACAACTCATACAAAGTGCTTTTAGTTCTACCATATCAATTTATTTAATTTATTAAAGATATATAGATTATATGAGTTTTTTAGCTTTAAAGAAAGAGTTTGTACTAAATAGACTAATCTCTTAATGTATAGAGTAATACACCGCTTGAGAAATATTACTAATCTGTCCCCGATTTAATATTTGACAAATATATTTGTATAAGTTATTATCCTTGGAAGCTTTGGATTACTCGTGTAGGGCTCTACGGCTGCAGATATTGTCTAACTATTAGACTATCATTTGAATTATCACCTGCACTGCCCTGAAACTCACAGAGGTTTCAATTAACTAAATTAAATAATGGCAACAAACACACGACCCAGAAATGGCCGAAGTAATTCTACTTCTACAGCTAAAAAAACTGGTACGACAAAGAAATTTAACTCGAATTACAAATCAAGCTCTACTAGTAAACCTAGCTCAGGAGGAAGATCTTTTGGTAAATCAACAGGATCAAATTCAAGCTCTAAGCCAAGTACTGGAGGTAGAACTTTTTCAAAATCTGCAGGTTCTTTTAGAAAATCTAGTGGCGGAGGAAGAAGATTTGGCGGAAATAGTAGAGGAGGAAAAAGAGGTGGAGGCAAAAAAATGCCTACATTTGACCCTTCTCAATTTATAAACAAAAACCCTGTTGAGATAAAATTAGATGCTTATGAGCCAAAACATAAGTTTACCGATTTTGGTCTAGCGACAAAACTAGAGAGAACAATTGCTGATATGGGTCTTATTACTCCGTCACCTATTCAGGACAAAATTATTCCTGAAATTTTGAAAAATAACGATGTAATTGGATTAGCAGAAACTGGTACAGGTAAAACTGCAGCGTTCTTGATCCCACTAATCCAAAAGACACTTCATGACAAGAACAGACAAACATTAATTCTTGCACCAACAAGAGAGCTAGCAATTCAGATAGAAACTGAACTATGGAGAATCTCGAAAGGAATGAGGATCTTTTCTGTAACTTGTGTAGGTGGAATCAATATCAGACCTCAAATGAGCAGACTTAGAAAACTAAATAACTTCATAATTGGAACACCTGGTCGTGTACTTGATCTAATTAACAGAGGAAACATTGATACGACTCAAATAGGAACTATTGTTCTAGATGAAGCAGACAGAATGCTTGATATGGGATTTATTGGGGATATTAAAAAAATCTTATCTGCAACTCCAGAGAACAGAGAAACACTATTTTTCTCTGCAACAATGGATGACAGAACTGAAGGATTAGTAAAAGATTTCTTAAAGAATCCTGTAACAATCTCGGTTAAAAAGAAAGATGTTACAAACAGTATTGAGCAGGATGTTGTTCAGTATCATAAGGATTCAAAATTTGAGACTCTAATTGAATTATTCAAAAAAGATGCGTTAATGGATAGAGTTATTATTTTCTGCTCAATGAAACACTCAGCAGAAAAACTAGCAAAGGAACTTAACAAGAGTATGATTAAATCAGATTCTATTCATGGTGACAAGAACCATGGCCAAAGACAGAGGGCTCTAAAGAGTTTTAAAGAAGGTGGAGTGAAGGTCCTTGTTGCAACAGACGTTGCAGCCAGAGGAATTCATGTTGATAATGTATCTCATGTTATAAACTACGACCTCCCAAACACACTAGAGGATTACATTCATAGAATTGGTAGAACAGGTAGAGCAGAAAATAAAGGAAAAGCACTTACTTTTGTTACTGGAGGAAGATACTAATTTAGTTAATAGACTAATTAAAAGAAAAAGCGGCGACCGAAGGTCGCCGCTTTTTCTACACTCCCAATGAAAACTGTGCACCACAGAGTAAATTAAAAAACACCTGAGTACTGTTTGAGTGAAGCAAGTTCCGCGAGGTGCTTTTTAATTTAGCTCGAAGGATTTATTATTCGAACTAAATTTTAAATCCTGCCTTCTTTCTCTCAGACTCAGTCAATAGTTTCTTTCTAAGTCTAATATCTGTCGGAGTAATTTCAAGATATTCATCTTCGCCCATCATACCAAGAGCTCGCTCAAGAGTAAGATCAAAAGGAGGAATAAGCTTTATATTTTCATCAGAACCAGATGCTCGCATGTTTGTAAGTTGTTTTCCTTTTGTTGGATTAACAATCATATCCTCACCCTTTGTTGTATAACCAATAACCATTCCCTCATATACTTCAGTTGCTGCCCCAATGTATAGAACTCCTCTTTCTTGTAAGTTCGCTAATGAGAATCCAAGAGCTTTTCCTTTTGCCATAGAGATCATTGATCCGTACTCTGTCTTTATTATTGAGCCCGCATAAGGCATAAAATCTTTAAACACGCTTGTCATAATCCCCTCACCCCTTGTTGCAATAACGAATTCGTTTGCGTATCCAAGCAACCCTCGTGTCGGCACATCAAAAGTAATTCTCTTCTGAGCATGATCATCAACCATATTTGTCATGATACCTTTTCTATTACCAAGTTTTTCAATAACGACTCCAGCAAATTCCTCTGGAACAAGAACAGTAACTTCTTCAAAGGGTTCTACCTTCTTACCGTCAACTTCTTTTATGATTACTTCTGGTTGAGAAACGGCAACTTCGTAACCTTCTCTTCTCATATTTTCAAGAAGAACAGCTAAGTGAAGTTCTCCTCTTCCATACACTTTCATATTCGAACCATCAAAATCAACATGAAGACCCACATTCACCTCTAATTCTTTTTCAAGTCTATCTCTAATTTGTCGTGAAGTAAGAAATTTTCCTGATTGACCCCCAAACGGAGAATTGTTTACTAAAACATTAAGAGAAAGTGTTGGTTCATCTACACTAATTTCTGGAAGTAATTCACCTTCTGCTGTCTCAAGCAATGTCTGTCCAATGAAAATATCAGGAAGTCCTGCAACCATAACAATATCTCCTGATTTTGCCTCAGCAACAGCTTTCTTCTCGAGACCTTCGAATGTAAATAGTTTTGTAACTTTTCCTGAAAAAGGATCACCAGCATGAGTCTTGACATGAAGTGTCTGTCCATCTTTAATCTTTCCAGAATAAATTCTACAAATACCCATTCTCCCAAGGAAATTATCGTATGCAAGATTAAATACTTGAGCCTTTAAGGTTTCCTCTTCATCAACATTCGCAGCTGGGACTATTTCCAAAACAAGATCAAGGATTGGCGACAGGTCTTTTGCCTCGTCTTCCATATTTCTTTTTGCTACACCATCTCGTCCTATCGCATACACTGTCTGAAAATCAAGTTGTTCATCAGTTGCACCAAGATCAGCAAAGAGATCAAATACCTGATCATGTGCCATATCTACATCAGCAGCTGGTTTATCAATTTTATTTAAGATAAGAATTGGTTTTAAACCAAGTTCAAGAGATTTTTTCAGAACAAATTTAGTCTGTGGCATAGGACCCTCTGCAGCATCAACAATAAGAAGAACTGAATCGATTGACCGAAGTACTCGCTCTACCTCAGAGCCAAAATCGGCGTGGCCTGGTGTATCCAAAATATTGATTTTTGTATCTTTATAAAATACAGAAGTATTCTTAGCATAGATAGTGATCCCCCTCTCTTTTTCAAGATCATTTGAGTCCATAGAAACACCTTGACCATTAGCCCCTGTTTGTTTCAATATTTCATCGGTCAGTGTTGTTTTTCCGTGGTCAACGTGAGCGATAATTGCAATGTTTCTAATTTCCATAATATATAAATTTGTTTTAATGTCTGATTGTAAGAAAGACAATTAAAACACAAAAAAAGCAATAATGGAAGCTTTCTTGTCCTGCAAGGTTCAACCTCGAGGTTGAACCTTGCAGGGCTTTTTTGTTTAAAAAATAAAGAAAAACAGCCGCTCGAGGTTTGGCTCGGGCGACTGTTGTTTGGTTTATGTTCAAATAAATCAATCTCCCAACAGGAAATTGACAACATCCGATGCGGTATATGAACCATCTTCGTCTGACATCAAATGTTCTAGGAAATTGGTATTGTCTCCTAAAGTCACAACTGGGGGTTCGAATTTTTCTCCTTCAATTTCGAGACCAGCTGTTACAATTAGGCCATTACATATGCATCCTCTTCCGATTGTGTCCTCTCTTTTTCCACCTTTTTTCTCGTAATCATCCTCTGGTTCACTAGCACAGCGATATCCTATCGAACCATCAGGCTTCGTGTAGAGAGAAACCAATGCGCACTGATCACATACTCGGGGTTTACTCTCATAGACAAAGGATTCAGAAACAGTTCCCTCAAGATCCACCACTTTAAATGGGAACCCCGTTGGAGACATGTCCATATCTGTTCTAATTTTGAGAGTTTTATTAAAACCTTGTTTGAGAATTTCCTCGCGAATATCTTCTCGCATTCCAGACTCTTCACAAAGTGCAAAAATGCTTCCTGCTTGAATTCCGCTTGCTCCTGCAGATAATGCATATTTCAACTTATCACTAGAAGCACATGAACCAGCAATCCAAAAAGGGAGGCCAATTTTAGCAATTTCAGAATAATCAACTACATCCTTCGGTCCATAATCGACCTTGTTTCGAGGTGGTGCATTGTGCCCACCAGCTGTTGGTTCCTCGATTATAAATCCGTAGATACTCTCCGGAGGAAGTTTCTTCACTAACATTGCCCCCAAAACATTTGAGGCAATAATTGGAATAAAGTCCGGTTTTTTTAGGGGTGGAATCTTTTTTCCAAAAAAGGTTTCTGGATCAAAAGTCATCTCATAATCATTTCCACCAATTACAGGAATTTTATATCTAGCAGTTTTTCCCTCTACAAATGCCTCAAAAACTGCCGGTACCTGAACAGGGATTCCGGCACCCATTGTAACGAAATCAACTCCGGCTAGCATAGCTCCAAAAATTGCATACAAGTGTGGCATCGCAATCTTTTCTAAATAATTGATACTAATTTTATTATCATGACCTTCTTTTGCTAATTTTACAAAAACATAGTTGGCACAGATAATAAGTTCAATCAGATATCTTGAAGAGTTAATGGTGACCGCAGGAATCCCTTGTTTCGGATTTCTGTAATATCGTGACACAATTCTCTCTGTAACCCCAATAAAAGGAAAATCCTTGAGAACACGAATAATATCCTGAGCATCATTGCCTCCTTGTTGAAGCTTGCGAGCCAGCACTTTTTCAAGAGTGACCCCTGATATGGTACCGAGTGTTTCTCTACCTTTTTTACTAAGCATTGAAACAGCACGCGCCAGACGTGGACATGAGATATTGACCCCCATTCCACCTTGAATAATTTTTGGAATGTACATTTTTTTCATTTCTTTTTAAAGATCTACTTTCATTATCAATCATAGCATGATAAAAACAGACAAAATAAGCTTAAGAACAGTTATATAAAAAAACACTTGTCATGAGCCAAGCCTCAAATAAAATTTTTTCTATTACTCTTTCTTTAAAATTACTTCTTATCCAAATCTAAAACTTCATCGATCCTAATCTGATCAACGAATTCAGGAACATGAGAAACAAGAATCATTGTCCCCTCATACTCATCTAATGCTTTTGCAATAACCGGAATATGTCTAAAATTTATATGATTAGTAGGCTCATCTAAAATAAGAATTCCAGGTTCCAAAAGTACAAGCCTCGTAAAAGCCACAAGTCCTTTTTGACCTTCAGATAGAACACCGATTCTTGAACCTATAACATCTCCTGTAATCAAAAACCCTGCAGCAATAGATCGTATTTCTTCTGGGTTTCTTCCGTTCGCAACAGACATTAGACATTCATAAACACTTTGATCAAAATCTAGGTTTGAAAAATCTTGTCTATAATATCCAATAGTTACACCATCTGCGATTTCTTCACCTTTTGTATGTCCAGAAGCAAGAGACTCGAGAAGTGTTGTCTTTCCAATTCCATTTGGTCCGATTATTTGCATATGCTGTTTTCTCTTTAAAACAATATTACAAGGAACATCTTTTGCTTGATGATCTCTGATAACTTTATACGAAGATAATTTCAAAACTTCTGTTGGTAAGTCCTGTTGAACTGGAATTGTAAATGGCCTAATAGTTCTATCTTCTCTCCTAACATCCACTTTATTTTCTTCATAGTCCTCAACTTTCTCCCTCATCCTCTTGGCAACCATTCTCATGTTTCCTCCTTTCTTAGCAAAAAAGTTAGCTTTGTCTTTGTTTTCTTGAATTTCCTTTGCCATCTGTGCATTCTTTCTTTTTTCCTTTTCTACTTGAGCACTAATTTCTTTTACCACATCAAAATAGTTCCCATCAAATTTTTCAATTTTTCTTGTCTGTACATTTAAATATAAAACACCTTGAGTAAAAGCATTCAAGAAATCAGCATCGTGCGAAATGACAATAACAGTTTTTCTGTACTCCTTTAGAAAATCTGTCAGATGAGCAATTCCCTCTTTATCAAGATTGTTTGTTGGTTCATCAAGTAGTAATACATCTGGCTCTTGAATAAGCGCAGAAGCTAAAAGAAGTCGAGCCTGTTGTCCTCCAGAAAAACTTCTTACAATTCTTTCTTTAAAAGTTTTTTTAACTTCATCGTCCTTTGGCTGAAGATTCACGACTTCTAGAATTTTATCGATCATAGGATCAATTGCATAAATTTTTTCCTTAAAACATTTTTCAAAAAAGGCCCTGACAGTTAAATCCAGTTCATCTTGTGGAATAACTTGTCGTGAAATAGCTACGCTTGTACCAGGCATTATGTTTACATCCCCTTCATCTGCATCATGATTTTTCATAATCAAATCAAAAATAGTACTTTTTCCTGCACCGTTTTGTCCCATCAAGGTAAATTTAGCCCCTCTTCTCAGGGAAAAATTTGATTCGACTAATATCGGGTTGTTTGGTCCATATTCAAAGGAAACATCCTTAAATGTAACTAGTCCTGCATTTCTTGACATAATGAATTGAATCTTACACTATGCTGAGCCTCAGAGCAACGTTATAAATCAGCCATTCAATACGTCATTCCTGTGGAGACAGCAACCTAGGCCCTAAAAAATGTTATTTACAATTGTTTAAAACGTGGATCCCCGGATCAACCTGCCTGCCGGTAGGCAGGGCCCGAGGATGATGGTAGTGGTTTTCAAGAAAGTGACGGTGGCGGGACTATGTATTGATATTAGGTGTATTTTTAGTGAAAAAGGAGGTTTATA
>CAZPRI010000012.1:0-19572 GCA_964589635.1 uncultured Candidatus Saccharibacteria bacterium
ACATGAAAGAATATTCCATTTACAAAAATAATAAATACGATAAACATTTTTACTAGGAACTTAGAAGACTCCATGTATCCTGCGGGGTTTGTAGAAAAGAGTAATAATCCAGATATAAATAATAGTGCGAGCCCAGACCAAACAAAAATACTTCCCAATTTCATAAATTTGAATTCAGTTTTGTTTATTGTGCGATCTTTTGTAGAAGCAAAAAATATTGCATCACTCAAATAGGCGCCTCCGGCGCCTATCACCGCTCCAATCACATGCATAATCGTATAAATAGTTTTTAAATCGATGAATTCCATTCCTAAATTTTAACATCAAATCAATAGTAATAGTGATATTCCTTCCCCATATCTTTGTAATTTTATTCTAAAAACCCCTCTCAGGATATTGTTTTAATTTTTGTATTTGACCCATTTACAACTTATTCATACCAGGCTCATAACAATGTACATAGAGCAGACCTGTCTCATGAATAAAGACTTGCAAACGAATCTTTTTTAAGTAGTATTCATTGAGGAATACTGTAAACATCAACAATAAAAAAATAAAATGAATACGAGTCTATATGCACAAGATGGAGTCAATGTTGAAGCAGGAGATACATTCAGTAAAATAGCTGGAGAAGTATGCCGTTCATCATTCGATAACTCTCAATTCGTTGAAGTAATGGACTTTGCAGACGGCCATTTCAGAGGGCCTCGCGCTTTCCGACTAAAAAACTTACCTGATGGATATTTTTTTGATATTGCTCCTGATGGAATCGGAACCAAGGTTGTCGTTATTGATGCTGCCGGAGAACATTACAACTCACCTCAGGACTTAATTGCCATGACGTGTGGCGATATATCTCGTTGGGGTGGAAAAGCTGTAGTCTTTGTCAACGTATTGGATGTTTCAAATCTTGAAGAGCCAGGATCAAAAACCTTTGAAGCGTTCAAAATGATGATGAAAGGACTAAGTTCTGTTGCCCGATCTAATCAACTCGTTTGTTTTCGTGGAGAAACTGCAGAGCTTAGGAAATGCGTTGCTTCTGAAAATGAATCAGCTACGACCAAATTCAACTGGGCAGGATTTGCACTTGGAGTGTATCTGCCCGATCGAATGATCACAGGAGAAAGTCTTGCGCCAGGACAAGTCGTAATTTCACTTCGTGAAAACGGTTTCAGAAGCAATGGTCTCTCTTCGGTTCGTAAAGCATTGCAAATCAGGTTTGGAAATAATTGGTGGAACAACGAAAATGCACGAACTGTCTTGAAGGAGGCATCTACTCCATCAAAGTTATATGACCATTTTCTTTGCGACATGAACGGGTGGACAAATCCTGTTCGTCCCCCCAAGTATAAAATCCACCTAATCACCCATGTGACAGGAGGTGGCATTGTGGACAAATTAGCAAAAGATATGCTTTTCCCAAGAGGACTTTCAGCTAACTTGGATAATCTCTTTGAGCCCCGTAATGTGGTCAAAGACATAATTAGCTGGAGAGGAATGTCTGCTGATGAAGCATACAGAACTTTCAATTGTGGGAATGGAGCCCTAGTAGTCTTAGACACTAAGGATGCTGAACCATTTATTTGGGATGCAAAAAATTACGGAATTGAAGCAAAAATTTGCGGGACTATTCGAAAAACAGATTTGAATAAACCATTTCTAACGATAAAATCAAAGATTCTTCCTGGAGACAGAACTCTTTCATTTGAGTCCTAAAAATCTCTGTATTATTCTAACCGTCGACGCTTAATGCGTCGACGGTTTTTTATTTTTTATTAAACAAAGCATTAATAAAAGAAACTGTTATCGAGAAGAGTAACGCCCACCAAAAACCGTCTACTGTAAATTCAGGAACAATTTTTCCAGCAAGAATCACAAGACCAGCATTGATCACAAGAGAGAAAAGACCTAATGTCAGTATTGTGATTGGAAGGGTTAAAATTAATATAACAGGACGAATAAAGGCATTTATAACTCCGAGAACTACTGCAAGGATGATTGCACCTAGTAATGTCACCGTAACCCCTGGAATTAAATATGTTGCTATTAATATTGCGACAGTTGAAATTATCCAATTTTTTATAAACATATTTAGATTATATATAAAAAAATGAATAATAAAAACCGCAAAGCCAAAGGCTTTGCGGTTTCTCTATCTACGAAGTGCTGTTTATTATGTTACCAGCAGGATCAAAAAGTCTACTTTTAATCCTAGGACACATATCACCCATTTTTTTATGAACCTTTTGAAAGCATTCATCACAAACAAAAAGTGGTCCTACTGTTCCCCATGCGTTAAAAAAAGCTTTCTTTGTTGCGGGGCTCATACATTCCCATAGAACACATCTGTATGATTCAGGACTACTCGGTAAACCATCCCTGTATGATATTACTGAATGAAACATTGTTCCAAAATATCTCGTAGAAAAATCCATGTCAGTGAAATGATCAACCACTATTAATTCATCGGGTCTAAATGAATGAATCCGAGGACAATGTCTCCAAAACTCATTCATAAAGAGAAAATCAATTTCTCCATCCCGACAAACCCCAGCGTATTTTTTTGACCATGCTCTATTATTCTCTCTAAGAGTAGAATAATAATTAAAAGCGTGATCAGGAACTTCATAGTTGAAGAAGACCGCAATACAGTACTCGTTATCTTCAGATTGATCAGGATTCTCCTCAGTATCATCTGTTGTAACCACTACACCTCGATACTTTGACCATGGGCCGTCTAAATCATACATACCAACAATCATACGAGGAAGGATTTCTTTTCCATTCGCATCAGTAATTTTATTTTTAGTCATTTTTTAAGGTTCGTTTTCTGAACTGAATCTATCACAACTCTACCCCTTTTTAAAGAGCCAGCTTTTCCACCCTTTTCATTTTTTTGATTTCAGCCTCCCTCTTTGATGCAGTACTCCTATCTGTGACTTGCTCTGTGTAAATAATCTCAACAGGTTTATGTGCTCGTGTGTAGTTACTACCAATTCCAGAAAGATGTTCTTGAAACCTCCTCTCGACATCAGTCGTTATTCCACAGTAAAGACTGTCGTCCTCACATTTCAATAAATAAACAAAGTACATTTATTCTATTCCGTTGTAACACCATCAAACTCTTCTTCGTCAGTCACAGCTTCTTGTTTTGTAGAATGAATAATTTGATCCTTATGATGTGAAGGAGCATATATTGTGTAAAATTGCAACGGCTCATCAGATGTATTTATTACATTATGTCGTGCTCCCCTTGGAACAATGACAGAGTCTCCATCTGTTACTTCATATTCTGTGTCATTAATAACGACCCTACCCTTTCCTGCATCAAATCTAAAAAACTGATCATTTTCATTGTGCACCTCTTCTCCAATATCCTCCCCCTCTTTAAGAGACATTAATACCAACTGCAATTGCTCACCTGTATATAAAACTTCTCTAAAATGTGTATTTTCAACTGTTAATGTTTCTATGTTTCCTTTGTATCCTTTTTTCATAATACATACATTATAGTACAAAATATTTATATTTAATTTCTAGGAATGACTACAAAAACAATAAATTTGTATCAAAATCTTCAGAATCAGTACCTTTCTTTTCTACTTTGTGCGCATTATGAGAAGAAGCCAAATAAACCATTTTTTTTCCAATTTTGTTTTCAAGTAAATCAATACTCTTATGTACAGATTCAAATTTATCTACGGTATCCCTTTCTCCAAATAAATTACCTTGCATAGAAATATCCTGATTTAAATCTTGCAGCATGAAGCCTGTCGTCCTATATAAAACACCTTTTTTATGTATTTTATCAAACTCAACCTCAACAAGTCGTATCAGACTTTCCGGAGTGTTTGTAATGACAGAAAGATGTATTGAAGAAGTAACATATACAAGATCCTTATTTCTTAGAAAAAATGAAATTTTCTTTGGAAATAGTTTATAGTGTCTAGCCTTCGCACAGGCATCCTCAATATTTTTTGATAATTGTGAAAATAAAAAAACTTTATCATTTGTAGATGGGTGAAAAGTTCGTGTTTTTTGAATTGATGAAAATCTACTCTTTTTTTTGGGGTCAAGTATCATTCTGTATACCCCATTAAGCTCTTGCCAAATAACTTCATATGGCTTTGAAAGATTATCTTGAATCCAAGGCAACTCCTTTGAGGTAAAATCTATTGCATAAGAAATACCTTTGTTCATTAAAAAATTTGCCGTTCTTGGACCAATACCCCAAATTTTTCCTATTGGCGTTTTTTCAAGAAAAGGGATGATGTTGTTAGGATCAATTACAGTCAAACCGTTTGGCTTTACCCAATTGGATGCAATCTTTGCAAGAACTTTTGTTGGTGCAATTCCAATTGAAACAGATAGATCCATCTCGTCATTTATTTCTTTTTTAATTCTTTGTGCAATTTCTAAATAACTCATCTTGAGTGGCTTATCAAGACCTGTTAGATCCGCAAAACATTCATCGATACTATACTCTTCTACATCGTCCACATACCGACGAACGATTGCGAACATTTTTTTTGAATACGCAACATATGCTTTATAGTCCCCAGGTAAAATAACAACTGTTGGAAATCTTTTTTTAATTTGAAAAATCGGCATACCTCTCGTCACACCTAGAGCTTTTGCCTCGTATGAAAGCGCAGAAACAATTCCTCTCTCTTCACCAGTGACAACAGGTAAACCTCTCAGTTTTGGGTTTTTAGCGATTTCAACGCCCACAAAAAAGGCGTCACCATCTATATGGAGAATTGTTTTATTTTTTACCATAGATCAATTTTAGAATCTAGAGATAGCAAAACTTACATATTTATTCTGATATGTGTTGTATTAAAATAAGTAAGTAAAACCACCAAATATATAAAATAATCTAGACCAGGAGTCCATACTTAAAAAATAGTCCTATAAG
Organism: uncultured Candidatus Saccharibacteria bacterium; assembly: GCA_964589635.1. GTDB lineage: Bacteria > Patescibacteriota > Minisyncoccia > Phycocordibacterales > JAACPR01 > CAZUCU01. The sequence continues at coordinate 4,919 of CAZPRI010000012.1, forward strand.
AACTTAACACTAAGCCCTAAATTCAATTTCAAACGGATACATACCCATTCCACAACTACCCTGAAGAACAGACACTTCCTGAATTCCAATATCAATGTCGGTTATTCCTGTTTGCGGCAATATTTTTGAGATATCCATACTCGGAATACGAACGGACGATGAACAATCAAAGGTACCACTAGTATCGAAACGAACAATTGTAGGAATTCCAACTTGGGCTATACTTTTTCTGGGTCGATATCCTCCTTTTGCACTTATCTGTACTATCTGCACTCCATCCACAACACTTACATTATTTACATCCACAGTTGGTGACACGTTACTTTTATTTACCCAAAGTATAGCTCCACCGACAAAGAACATTGCTATTAAGATTGAAAAGATGATCGATTTCATAAATGTAATTATATTAAAAATTAAACACTGGTGGAATTGCACCAATAACAACAAGAGCATTGATAAAATTGAATAACGCAAACAATATAACAATAAGCCCCGCAGATTTGAAAAACACTCCTGATTTCTTACTATTTTGAATACTGAATGAACTGAAACTAATGAGTGCAAGTATGGGTAATGTTCCTAGTGCAAAAGAAAGCATTGTAAGTCCTCCTTCTAAGAAACTACCAGTAGTAAGGGTATATAATTGCATTGATTGAGTAAAACCACATGGCAAGAAAAATGTTGCAATCCCCACAAGCACAGGAGTCAGTGTATGATTCAAGTTTGAAATTCCATGTGCTCTTTTTGCAATAAATTTCGGCATTGATGGTTGCAATCTTTTTACCCATGAAAAAACATCGAGCAAATTAATACCAAGAATTATCATTACTACTGCAATAATAAGACTCATTACAAATATTCCACTCGTACCCAAAGTAAACGCAGAACCAATAGTACCGATTATTCCACCAAGAACAAAAAATGCAATAAGGCGTCCAACATGGAACATGAGTTGCGGCCGAACCTTATCTCCCTCTTTAGCAAAAGTGGCAGACATAGAAAGTACTAATCCACCTACAACTGCCATACAAGTTGAAAGAGAAGCTATGATTCCTATAACAAAAGCTGTTCCGTATGTCACATTTCCGCCACCAACTAAATTTACAATTCCTAGTTTTTGCAAGAGAACAAAAACAAGTGCAAACCCAATCGCGACAGGTATCGCTACTTTGAAGTCCTTCCATCTTTTCTCTATTTGTCCCTTTTCAAGTGAAATACTGTATCCATGAGGTTTTAAAACCAAAGTAAGTTCCTCAGCAATTTGTTCAAGTGTTTTATCTCCAAATTCCCCAACAACCTCTAATGAATGATGTTTAAGACTCACTTGTACTTGACTGATATATGATAAATCTTGAAGTTCGCTTTCGATCATAAGTGCACACGCGTTACAGTGCATACCATGAACATGAAAAGTATATTTTTTAGTTTGAATATTCATATTTATTATAATTTTTTAGCCTTAATACGTAATGAATTTGATACGACCGAAACTGATGACATAGCCATCGCAAATCCTGCAAACACCGGGTTCAGAAGCCACCCAAAAATTGGGTAAAAAACTCCTGCTGCAAGTGGTATACCTACTATGTTATAGACAAACGCCCAAAACAAATTTTGTTTAATTCCCCTCATGGTCATCTTAGAAAGTTTGATAGATTTTACAAGTTTTGAAATGTCTCCACCGAGAAGTGTTATACCTGCTGATTCAATGGCAACATCAGTTCCAGTTCCCATAGCAATACCAACATCAGCTTGAGCAAGTGCAGGAGCATCATTCACACCATCCCCTGCCATAGCAACAATATTTCCTTGCAACTGTAATTCCTTTATCTTTGCCAGTTTGTCCTGCGGAAGTACATGCGCCACAACATCATCAATACCAACAAGTGAAGCAATGTGTCGAGCCGCTTTCTCGTCGTCACCAGTAAGCATCACAACTTTTATTCCGAGTGCATGCAAATCCTTCACTGCCTCAATGGATTCTTTTTTTATTTCATCTGCCACCATAACGAAACCTAGTACCTCACTTTTAGTTGAGAGAATAATAGGTGTTTTTCCTTGTGAAGTAAATTCGTCTATTTTTGAATCAGCAAACCTCAAACCTAGATCTCGTACAAGTTTTACATTTCCAATAAAATACTCTACTCCGTTTATAACTCCTTTTAATCCTTTACCCTGGATATTCTCAAAATTAGAAACTTCTGTTTGATTAATTTTATGCATTTCCGTGTATCCAATAATCGCATGAGCAATCGGATGCTCTGATTTCTTTTCAAGTGAAGATAGAATAGATATAAATTCTTCTTTTGTGAGACTTGTAGAATGCTCTATATCAACAAGTGTTGGTTTTCCAATAGTAATTGTTCCTGTCTTATCAACCACGACTGTGTCTACCTTGTGAAGTTTTTCAAGTGTCGCAGCATCCTTAATAAGAATTCCTTCCTTTGCGCCCTTACCAACCCCGACAATGATTGCTGTAGGTGTTGCTAGTCCAAGTGCACATGGACATGCAATCACCAAGATACCAACAAAAGACACCAGACCAAATGATAGTGCTTGCGAGAATCCTAGATACTGGGAACCAACAATAAGCCAAACAGCAAGAGCAAGAAAAGCAATTACCAAAACAATTGGCACAAAGACTGAGGATATTTTATCTGCTAGCGCTTGAATAGGAGCCCTACTTCCCTGAGCATCTTCAACCATTTTAATTATCTGAGCAAGCATTGTTTCTGATCCAACTTTATTTGCTTTGAATACAAATGAACCTGATGTATTCAAGGTTCCAGACACAACGCTATCTCCAATATTTTTTTGGACAGGCATAGGTTCGCCAGTCACCATAGATTCATCTATATATGAGGTTCCTTCTGTGATAACACCGTCAACAGGAATTTTTGCTCCAGGTTTTACTATAATTAAGTCACCGTGTTTTACATCATTAATTGAGATTTCAACTTCCTTGCCATCACGAACAACGAGTGCAGTCTTTGCTTGTAGGTTTAGAAGTTTTTCTATTGCATCTCCTGTTTTTATTTTTGACCGTGCCTCTAAATATTTTCCAAGAGCAATGAACGTAATAACAACAATTGTTACATCATAATATGTATGACTAACATCAATAAACGGAGCAAGCACATCTTCAAATGCAGTGATTGCAAAGCTATATAGAAAAGCAGCTGATGTTCCGATACCAATCAAGGTGTCCATGTTTGCTTTTCCATACCGAAGAAATCGATAGAATCCAAGTAGATATGGCTTACCAACTACAAATAATGTATAGGTAGCAAAAACCGGAAGAAGATGGTGAAAAAATTCCTTGATTGTGTGACTCATATTTGGAACCGCATTATATTGTGCAAGAATATCCCAACTCATTACAAATATACTAAAAATTGCCAAAGGGACCGCTGAAATTACTTTTGACCGCATATCAGTAAGTTCACCTAATTTTTCCTTTTTTGACTGCTTGATTCCAGTATGTTCTGCATGTTCATTTGCAGACATATCCATATTCTCTTCTGAATCCTTAACATCAAGAGTGTATCCAAGTTTTTCTATCTTTTCTGATAGATGATGTGGATTTGTTTTTTTTGAATCAAAAGAAATTTTTACTGCTTCTGTTCCATAGTTTACTTCAGCAATTTCGACACCATCTGTCTTTTTAAAAGTTTTTTCAATAATGCCAGCACATGAAGCACAGTGCATTCCTTTTATCCTATATGTTTGAGTGTGCATAATTATTTTCGCTTTAATTTATAAACTTTTAGAATTTCTTGCTTAGTTTTTTCTGCTTTCATTTTTATTACCCTATTACTTTTACAAAAATTCATAATTTACCAATTTTTACAACAGTTTATAATTTTTTCGAATGAGTCCGAGAGTGCTCTAGAATTTCTGAATGTATACACAAACAATGAGATGGCCCAAATTGTAAGGACTACCCAGAAAGCGTTCCAAATAAAAATTTGTTCTACTAATAAATAAGCAACGAAAAGGGATACTAGATAAAAAGGTAATTTAAATACAGTAAATTTTTCTGGTAGTTTTTGTGCTAATTTATTTGTTAATCCTGCCACTGTACCACCAACAAGCAAAGCAATTATAATGGGATCAATTTCGAAGCCTGTGTAGAATAAAATAAGTAGAACTATCCAGGTAATACTGACAGCCGAACAAAGAGCGCAAACTTTTATTCTAGAAAGAGACTTGACTGACATTGTTATCATAAACAGGACTGTAATGAATAATATGGTCAGTGTTAAATTAATCATGATAATAATTGAATTACTATTGATGCAATTATTAGTAGCACAAATGTCAGAGTTATACCTTGATAAGGAATCTGCCTTCCCCTATATCTTGTGATTGTTTTACTAATGTATGGCGCAACCAACATAATTATTGTTCCAATGACTACACCTAGCAGATAAAGATCTATTGTATATGTGTTATGAAATAAGGTTCCATATTCACCAAACAAATTCAGGTATAAAGGTCCGTAATGTCTTATCAAGGGCATTATAGGAATTACAGTTCCTAGATAAATCAAACCAGCCAAAATTTGTTTTTGATAAGGAATAAATCTTCTTTTTACCAATGGAGCAATCCAAAGTCCTAAGGCTACAGAGAAGGCTCCAATCAATACTCCTATAATAACTGAGGACACACCGAGAGATGCAGCCAGAACAGCCAAAGCTCCTGCTCCTGCGGTACACAAGGGACAGTGTGCCGATGCAAATTTAGGAAGTAAAATTATTGATGTAATAACGCTCAAAACTAATCTTTTCATATTATTAAATTGTTAGAAATATTTTACCAGCAGTTCCATCATTATTGATTTCATAAATCATGAAATCTTCTGTTTTCGGACCCGGCATTCCTGGTGAACCGGAAGGCATACCTGCCATACCAATTCCCTTAATATCTGGTTTTTCGATTAATAATTTTTCGATCGCTTCATTTGGTACATGGCCCTCAAGCACATAATTAGCAATCTCTGTAGTGTGACAGCTTAGAAGTTCATTTGGTATACCCAATTCTTCTTTGATCGGAGAAAGATCTTCCATATTCTTTATATCAACTGAATAACCTTCAGCTTTCATATATGAAGAATAAACACCACAACATCCACAAGTCGGTTCCTTATAAATTGTTGCAACCAATTTCTCCGAATCAACTCCCTCCTTTACAATTTGATTTGAACTACCTTTAGTAGATATAATACTTACAAGTCCTATACAAAACAAAACTATTACTAAAATAAATACTGTTTTCTTCATGATAAATTAATTATTTTTAATGACTCTTCCTCTAATTCACCACCCATCATCTTTTCCATAAAATATAGTCTGTCATATCTGCCAATATAATCTTCCATCTCATCATGCATACTGTCAGAGTAAAAACCTTTATGCATATTATTTTTTCTTAGCTTTTTTAAACACATTAATAATCTCATCTATTGCTTTTTTCTCTTGTCCCTTTTTCATTTGATGAGCCACATGTTCAGACAAATGATTTTGTAGCATTAAATCTTCCACTACAGACAAGGCACTCCTTATTGCTGAAGATTGTGTAATAACATCAATACAATATTTTTCACCCTCAATCATCTTTCTTAATCCATTTATCTGACCACTTATTCTATTTAAACGAATTAATAATTTTTTCTGTATATCCTGATTCATAAAAATATTATACCCCCATAGGGTATAATACGCAAACACAATTTTTAATTTCTATTACTCAAACAAGATTGGAATTTCTAAGGCGTCGTCATTTTCTGGTAGACCAGAAGGATTGTCTTTTTGGAGTATTATTGCCCCACGTTTATATGGCGTATCATTCGGCAAATCATAATTTACCTCCCCAGTAAAAGGAACAAATTCTTCATTCATCCATTCGTCCTGAGCTGTAGCATACCCCTCCCCGATTATGAGACCATTCCAATCAACAACAACGATTGGGAATGAACCCTCAAAGAACCAAAAGCCACGAGCTTCTCCTTTTACAGAAGCAGGATTACCGACCACTTGTCCTGAAGTAGGACTATCCAATCTAATTAAATTATCTTTATTATTGGCAACTTCATCAGTAGATTCATCATCTAAAGGTTTCACTTCTACAACGTTTTGATTTTCTGACACATTATAAGAATCATCGGTTCTCGCACCTATAAATATAAACAAGCCTACGATAATCAAAACACCAAATATAATTTTAATGTTCATAATATATTATCATTTAATATGATCCGTTTTATCAAGAATCTCTTTCGCTTCCCCTGTTGCCTTTGTTTTATTTTCTGAAGAGATTCTTTCATGCAACATGTCCACAAGTTCAGCAGGTTGTTTTGTAGTGTAATTTCCATCAAATCTCTCTTTTATTAACTCTTTCAAAACATTAGACCAATCATCTTCTATATGACCTTTAGATTCAGATGGCACGAAAAGATATATTGATGCAATAGAATCTGAATTACAGACATCCTGAATCTTTTCTGCAAATTCTTTTGAAAAAAAATCTTGAGCTTTTTCCTTTTTGGGTTCTAAAACTGATCCAAAACTCGGACTATTAACTGCACCTCTTTTGAACATTCCCTCGTTATCTGAATATTCAGGAGTATCAACTCGATGTTCATCCACTTTATTTAGCTCATCTCCCTTTATTTTGTAGATTATTCCATGGTGACTACCCATGACAACCAAAAGTGATGCGTCCAAATTTAATTGGGCTATTTCATTATTTATTTTCATAGTTTACAGAAGTTATCTGATAATATCTCTATTATAACACAGGATAAGGATCCTTATTCCTTTATTTCTGACCAAAATACTTAAGAATTCCCTTCACTCCAAACAAATTCTTTTCCCAATCAATCGACTCACGAGTCTCAAGTTCCACAGTGATTGCGGGTACTCCTATTGACGCTAGCCAACCCTCGGCATCCCCCGTAATTTCGTAGGCATCAAAAGATGGTACTGCTTTGTAACCAGAAGCCGAAGAATATTCGTTCATAATTTTTATAGTCTCTGGTAGAGGTCCCTCATTACATTCAGATGCATAGACAGCATTTGCTTGACTATGCCAAAAAACAACTGCTTTTGGATCTAGATCCTCAACAAAATTTTTAATAGTTTCAGTTTCTGGTTCAGAAAAAGATTCTGTTCCAGCGCTTACTACATTACTTTTCCATTTACTCTCAGGCTGCCAATTACAATCAAAGTTTCTGTTTAGGTCTACACCGTTTGCATTGAGTCTTCCTTCTTCCAAAATATTTTTTGAAAACGAGACATCTGATACTAGAAAACGACCATTCTTCCCCACGACCTTAAATAAACCATCTGGGTTAGCAGAAGGAATTATTTTTAATGTGACATTCTCTGGGACAGAGTCTGGGTTTTCCGTAAAATAATCTATAAAATCATATGCTAACAGAGTACTGTTCCATTCATATCCACCGTGAATTCCTCCAACAAACAAGATGTTTGTTTTTCCGTTACCAAAACTATAAGAAGTAATTTCTCGATCCTCTACTGATTTTCCTATAACAGAATATTCATGATTATTGTTTTCTACTAAAACACCCTCAAATTCAATAGGTTCTTTATTTTTTAAAAAATGATAGGATCCCCAAACTACTCCAGCCACAACCACCAATACTAAAAAAATATTTTTTTTGGAAGACAGAAAATTCATTAATTACTGTAATAATCAAGAACTGCTTTTATTCCATCAATATTCTTTTCAAATTCAACATCTTGATGATTTGTAAGTAATACACTTATTGCTGGTATTCCTTTCTTTGCAAGCCAGTTTGTTGCATCTCCTGTAATTTCGTAAAAATCAAATTCCTCGTTCGCAGGATATCCTGATTCTTTAGCAAACAATCTAGTTAATTCTAATGTTTCAGGCAATACTCCATTATGACAACTTGATGCATACACGCCACCAGCAGCAGCATACCAAACAACAACAGCTTCTGGATTTAATTCATCTACAAAAGATCTCAAAGCTATTGATTCTGGTTCAGAAAAGGTAGAATCTCCACCACTAACTGTTTTATTTTGCCATATTCCCTCTTCTTGCCAATCACAATCAAAGTTTCTGTTTAAATCAACTCCGTTCGCATTGAATCTTCCATCAGATGCTTTTGAATCTGATCCTCCTACTTCAACCCCATCGACATTCAAAGCAGGAATAATACTAACTCTCACATCATTAGGAATAGTTTCCGGATTTTCTCTTAAATAATTCATAACTTGGTTAGAAAGTGCAATAGTATTAGCTTCATATTTTCCGTGTATTCCGCTAACAAAAAGCAAATTCTTTTCCCCTTCACCAAAGTGATATGCCATAATATCCTTTCCTTCAACAGAAGATCCAATCACTGTCTCTGTTTTGTTTTCATCTTTCTCCGAATCATTTTTATCTAATTCTTGTGTATCACTATCCATCGTATTTTCCGATACATTAGAATTATCTACAACGTTTAATGTACCTTTTGTAAATACGTATAGACCAAACCCTAAAAGAACAACTACTAATATAATAATTATTGTATTTTTCATAATACTTACAGTATACAACAAAAGCCCTCATGGATTAAATGAAGGACGAATTTTTTGTAATCGGTGCCTATGTAGCACTTTATACAAAAAGTTATACCGTCCAAGACGGGTCAATAAAAATGTTTTGAAAAATAAGGCGAAAATGATTGGCTGCCCGACAAGGACTCGAACCTCGATTACCTGGACCAAAACCAGACGTCCTACCATTAGACGATCGGGCAATAAAACCTTACACAATTATCTATCAATCAGACAATCGAGCAATACTTCTACTGCGTGGCTCTATTTATAACAAAAAAAGATTAAGTATTCAATGGGCTTTATTTTGTTTGACCTTTTTGTTTTTTTGACAATAGTCTTTATTATGGTATAATTATATATGACTGTTCACCACACACATATACACAACACATGAAAACAATTGCACTACTTATTCTTGCACTGACTCCTTTGGTTTCTACTGCAAGGACCGTTAAAGTCATCGTCGACTACCCTGTCGGCTGGACATCTGTTTTTGATAGCTCAGAGCTTTCAAAGGCTCAGACGGTCGCCAAAGCAATGGGAATCGTCGAGACTGGAGGCATTCCAAAAAAGGGAGCTTCCGGAGAGATGAAAACCATTTGGCAGTGGTTACCAGCAACATGGGATAGGATTTCCTCGCGATACAATAAAGAGGTCTTTGGACTGAAAGGTCCCCTTTCTCTCAATACTGCAACGGAGGAATCTGTTGTCATCTGGAAATGTGAAAAGTTTCTAGAGAAAGGTTACACACCTCACGAAATTGGTCGTATCTGGAACACCAGTCTTGGTGGCGCAGAACGACCTTTCATTCGGAGAGGTGTCAACAAGCACGGGATTTGTTATGACTCGTGGGCACACGGCGAAAAAGTCGCCAAAGTGTTCAGAAGTTTGTAACAATAAATTCACACCTGGCCACCGCGAAAGCGGTGGCCAGTTTTATTTACCACTCTTTATCACTCCCCAACTCCAAGCACTCATTGCCAAAAGCGTATAAAACAACATGTGAACAGAAATCGAGTACCAAAGACTTTCAGTATTAATAATTAAGAGTACAAAAATTGGAGCCCCTATAATCGAAAAAAGTAAATAGAAAACAGATTCTCGAATACTTCTGAATAAAAATAAGTTTAAATGAGCCAACACGAAGACAAACACTGTGGCCAAAAGTGTTACAGCCTCACCAAAAGATGATATTGCCAAAACAAGTACAGAGACAAAAGCTATTTGCTGAAAAATTATTTCAAATAATTTTGGCAATATAAATCTGGAATCTAATAGTTGAATATAGTCATAAAAGAACCAATTTGATTCTTGATTACTTATAAGTCGCAGGACCTTATATACTATGTATGTAAAAAGAATGATTCCAATAAAAATAAATATTCCGATAATATCGTATGTGAAAAAACTCAAAGCATGAGGGAAAAATATCAAGAGTACACTTGAGGCTCCCAAGAAATACAGAGAGGTCAAATGAGGATGAGAAATATATTTCTCTTGTTTTTCATCCCACTTTTGATAAATAGACCAAAAAATAAGAATGATATAAAATAGCCAAAATATTGAATTTTCCATATTCAATACATAGTAACAGATATTATATGGTAAAATCGAGCCATCATGAAAATAAGTATATTCTTAATAGAGTCTAGTTACAGATTCATCATTAGACCAATATTATTTAAATTTAATAGTGAAACTGTCCACAACCTATGCCTAAAGACTGGGAGACTGCTTGGAAAGTCCAAGATATTGAGGTCAATAATTTCTTTTTTCCTGGGTAAGAAATATGAGACAGTAAAGATAGCAGGAATCGATTTTGATTCAAAAATGGGACTTTCAGCAGGCTTTGATTATGATGCGGATCTTTTCAACCTATCTCCTGCTTTAGGTTTTGGTTTTACAACAATAGGCACAGTAACAAATAGACCTTATTCAGGAAATAAAAGCCCCCAACTAGGGAGATTAATCAAAACAAAAGGATTACTTGTAAACAAAGGTTTCAAGAGTAGTGGAATAGACGAAGTATTAAAAAAAATAAATCAAAAATATTTCGACATACCGACAGGAATCAGTATTGGAAAGACAAACATAATCGAATTAGATACTATCGAAAAAGCTACTGATGATATTAAGGAGGCCTTTCAAAAAACATTAGCTTCAAATATAAACTTTAGTTTTTATGAATTAAATATTTCTTGTCCAAATCTTCATGGGGATCTATCATTTTACACAAATGAAAATCTATCATACCTGTTAAATGAAATAACTTCTTTAGGAATAAATAAGCCTATCTTTATAAAAATGCCAATAGAATTAGAAGATGAAAAGACAATTGAGTTATTGGAAATAATTAAAGACTTTTCTATAGAGGGGGTTATCTTTGGGAACCTACAGAAGGACAGGAGTCACCCAACAATAATAAAAGAAGAAATAGCTGTCTATGCAAAAGGTTATGCAAGCGGATTACCGACAAAAGAAAGGTCAACTGAATTAATAAGAATTACAAAAAAAAGATTTGGCGACAGATTTATCATAATTGGTTGTGGAGGTATTTTTAATACCAAAGATGCGCAGGAAAAACTTGATGCTGGAGCAGATCTACTACAACTAATAACTGGTTTGGTATTTGAAGGTCCCCAACTTGTAGCAAAAATAAACAGAGAATTATCTAATTAGAATCAGTTAATTCAATAACAGCAATTTCTAAGGGTATTTGTGGTAAATATGTTACCCCTGTTTGAATATACGCGTCTAATATTTTTTGAAGAGTGATTGAAGTAATGTCCTTTTCATTAGACCATTCTTCCACTTTTTTTAGATCGGCTTCAGTTAACGATCCTTCCAACTTCTTCAAAACCGCCTTTGAATATCTTGCAAGTAAAGTTGATCTTATTTTAGAAAGAATAAGAGAAATAAAAATTTTCATTTCTATATTTTGATTAACTGCTTTTGAAATAGTATCTAACGCTTTATCAGAATCCTTTTTTGAAATAGCATCAATAAAATCATTTACCAATTCTGATTTTGGTGCCCCTGTAACTTTTTCAACCTCTTCTATAGAAACTTTTTTATCTTTTGATGAGTTTATGACTTTTTGCAGAATTCCATGAGTATCCCTAAAAGAACCATCTCCGAGTAATGCAATTAAATCTGCTGACGCTTGATCCAATTCAAAACCCTCAGCTTTTGCAGTTTTTACAACCATATCCTTAAGCATCTTCTGTGCAGGTTTTTTAAACGTGTACGTCTCACATCTTGAGATGACTGTGTCTGGTATTTTATGAGTTTCCGTTGTCGCTAAAACAAAAATAACATGTGAAGGTGGTTCTTCTAAAGTCTTTAAGAGTGCATTGAAAGCACTTTTTGAAAGCATGTGAACCTCATCCAATATGTACACTTTATATTCTGATGAAAAAGGCAATGTTGAGACAGATTCATTCAGAGCTCTAACATCATCAACACTAGTATTTGAAGCGGCATCAATCTCATACAGATCATCATCTGATGTTCCAATTTCTTTGGCTAAAATTCTAGCAACAGAAGTTTTACCAGTTCCCCTTGTTCCCGAAAAAAGATACGCGTGTGCAATGTTTCCTAACTTAATAGATTCTTCTAAAACCTTTGTAACGTGTTCCTGCCCTAAAACATCCTTAAATCTATGCGGTCTATATTTTGTATACAAAGCTTTAAATTCTGACATAAAGTGATTATAGCAGAAATTACAAAACAAAAGAAAAAGGGCCGCCTTGCTCTCTCACTAGGAGAAGACAAGACGACCCTTACCATGTTGTTTGTTGCCCGTTTTACAACAATATGGCCAATAAACGGCCTGGAAAACTTCTATAATCTATATTATTATTTTATTCATAAAATGCAAGATACTACTCTTTCATATCCCTAACCCACCTATCTTTTATAGATTCCACTTCCCTTCCGTTTTTTGCAGACATTAATTTTTCTCTCAATTCTTTTGCTCCAGAAAAACCATTAACATACGCTTTGTAATGTTTTTTCATCATATTGAAATTTTTGTGATTCAAATATTTTTCAAAAAGATATGTGTGCTCAACCATAGCATCTAACTTACTCTTAAGATCAATCCTCTCTCCTCCATTCAGCGAATTATTAAAAGCCCATGGGTTTCCAAAAACTCCCCTTCCAATCATTACACCATCACAACCTGTTTGTTTTACCCTCTCTCTTGCTTCTTCTAAATTTTTTACGTCACCATTCCCTATTATAAGAGTGTCGTATCCCAAAGAATCTCTAAGTTCAACAGCATCTTTTATTCTCATCCAATTTGCAGGGACCCTGGACATCTCTTTTTTAGTTCTTGCGTGAATAGATAAAACAGCAATTTTTTCTTTTAGCAAAACTGTTATCCAATCCTCCATTGTGTCCTTGTTATAACCTATTCTTGTTTTCACACTAAGAGGAATAATCTCTTTTTTTAATTCCTTACAAGCTCTTTTAATTCCCTTTTTTGCTGCACGAATTATTTTTACCGCTCGTTTTGGATTCTTGATAAGAGCTGCCCCAGATTCTTGTTTTTGAATAGCCTTAGCTGGACAGCCCATATTAATATCAATTCCATCAAAACCTGCTTTTGTAACAAGGTATGCAGCCTCCTCCATCATTTTAAAATCAGACGAAAAAATCTGAGCAACAATTGGTCTTTCATTTTCAAAATACATCAAATCTCTCCACAATTTTTCTTGAGATGATATACCATCGTTTTTTCTTTTTTTGTGAGGCGCTTTAACCAAACCGTCGCAAGAAACAAACTCTGTCCACATAACATCAGGATTTCCATGTTTTGCAAACATTTGTCGGAATGCAACATCAGTAACATCAGCCATTGGAGCAATGACCATCATTGGTTTTTTCAAATCCTTCCAAAAACCTAAATGTACTTTTTTTGAGAAAGGTTTAGATATTTTTTCTACAATATAAGAAATAGTAAACATAGAAAAAAGATACCACAGAACAAATTTCTTAGAAAGAATCTAAAAGAATTTTTAGAATTATTTTTCTATAAATTCACCACGAGCGTCTAGGACATAATCGACTTCTGAACATTTCACATTTTCAGAAAATGAATCGTAGTAACAAAAACTTGTATAAAGTAGAACTGACCAACTAATCAAAAAGAGATCGGACTCAAGATTATATGTACCCGCAAGACAGATTGTCTAGATGTTTTTTTAAAATAAATCTAATAGTTAGGATAAATATTGAGTTGAAAATTAAAATCAAATGTATCTTGCCAGCAAGATCACTTTTCAGCACCTGCAACAAACCATCCTTCATTTGCTTCAGTATGTTGCAAATACAAATGCCTTAGTTCTGAATCTTTACTGAAACTGGCAGTACAAAACATATTTCTTCCAGATCCACAGTATGATATTTCAGGAAATTTAGTGTCGATAGGTGTTGTTGAAGACTCACTTCCTGAATACATTTGATAGGAGGTCGGTATGATTGGTATCCAACCTATTAGTTCAAGAGTATTTTTGCCTCATAATATGAACTCCCTATTCTGTATGTAAAATCTGTATTTTGGGATTGATTTATTTTAGATAATTCGATTTTATTAGTTTCTTTATTCTCCATATCATAAGAGTTTTGTTCAGAAAATTTTGTTTTATTCTGTATATAAATACTTACTCCACCGCCAATAACAACTACGGCCAACAAAATTAATAAAATAGTTGTGAATACTTTTTTGTGTATTTTCATAAATTTATTATATCAAAACAGTTCACTGCTGTAACGCCAAAGTGTGTTTTTCCGAACTTTTGGAGAGTGAAGCTGAAATTAATAGTAGTATTCAGAGATATTTTTTTCGTCAAATAAACGTAAAAGTAAAATGAAGGAAAATAGAATAAACACTTTATCTAGTAATTCAAATTATCCTTGATTAGGAGGATCAGGAAAATCGCAGACTGGATAGCCTTCTACTTGCAACAAATCCCCATTTTTCCAATAACCAATTTGCTTTAGCTCAGATTCAATTTCCTGAAGTTTATTTAAGATTAAATATTTTTTATTATC
>CAZPRI010000013.1:0-17812 GCA_964589635.1 uncultured Candidatus Saccharibacteria bacterium
AATTAACGAGTTTTTGCCTATCTTATTAACAGGACACCTTGTTATATTCAGGGATATTTTAGGTATAAATGTAGAGAATGGACTAGCTTTTGATGCTGTCCTACAGTTGGCCACGGTATTGTCTGTATTGGTCTATTTTAGGAAGGATATTGTTGGGCTTATCAAGGCTTCAGTTGACACAACAAAAAAAGAGGAAAGAAGACTACTAAAATTCCTAATTGTTGGTACTGTACCAGCTGTTTTATTGGGGCTATTTTTTCAAGACACTATTGAACAGTATTTTAGAAGTACACTTACAGTTTCAATATTTCTAATACTTGGAGCCCTTGTTATGTTTTTCTCAGAAAAATTTTTACAAGAAAAAGATTTAACTACAAAAAAATCAATTATAATTGGTTTGTTTCAATCTCTCGCACTTTTACCTGGAATGTCACGAGCAGGTATGACAATTTCTGGAGGGTACTTCCTTGGGCTTAAAAAAGATTTAGCAATTAGATTTTCATTTTTACTTTCTATTCCAATTATCGGTGGATCAGGATTGTATAAACTTTTGGAGATAGTAGGGGATAAAGAATTATTTTCAACAGTTTGGCCGCAACTTCTAGTGGGTTCAATTTCAGCATTTATTTTTGGAATAATTTCAATCGGCTTTCTTATAAAGTTCTTGAGAACACATAGTTTCAAAGGTTTTGTGGTTTATAGGATACTTTTGGCTCTATTTTTAATGTTGTTTTTGATTTAAAACCAAGGACACACGTTTTCATTAAAAATTATGAAACTAGGGATTTTCCTAAAATAATGTCTGAGGTGTGAATTCTTTTTCTTCTTTTTTCTCCCAGGCACTTGTGTCTACAGGGAATTCTTCAGTCATTCCATCTTTTATAAATTTCAATGAACCATTTTTAATTGCATAGTCGTAAATTTTTCTTGTAACATTCACATCTTGTCTACAATATTCAATAACTTCGTCTATTTTTCCTTGTCTCCACCAGATAATAGATTGCAAACCGTCTGCTGATTTTGCTTCACCAAGAGATCCTTGTGCAACATAATCGAGTTTAATTCTTCGTCCTGCAGTTTTTTTAAGTTCGGCCATAAGATCAACACTTTTTATTTTAGTTAAGTCTCCATCGTAATACTTATTCAGAAGAGGAATATCAAAATGATCACTGTTCCATCCAACTAGTGAGTCTGCTTTTTCTATTATTGGCCAAAGCTTAGACAAATCTTCTTGAAGATATGAGGTTATTTCTCCTGTTTCAGAATCGTGAATACATATAACTGCTAAGTCAAGATCAGCTGCATTTGGAGAGGCGACTTCATCAAAAGTGTTACTTGTTTCAATATCGAATGTAATTACACGCATGGTTGAAAATTTTAACATAAATCTATCCCCATCTCTACTGGAGTATAATGTCTTAAATTCAGGAAAACATTAACCTAAGACACTCTTCAAAACAAACTCCGCCACCTTTTCAATCTTTAACTTTTTTTCCTTTCTTGTTTCAAGATTTTTTACTACAACTTTTTTAGTTGTAACCTCATTTTCACCAATACATACAATAAAAGGTGATTTTAATTTAATGGCCTTTTTAATTTGGTCTCCAACTTTTTTACCCGTTATGTCGACAACAATATGTAAACCTTCTTCTCTCCAGACTTTGGCTATTATGTTTGCTGCTCGTATGAAAGGCTCATCAAGAACACAAATATAGAGATCTACTGGGGCTTGAAATTCAGGAACAAGGTCATATGTTTCAAGAACATCTCGTAATGTTACATCTCCCATTCCAAAACCAACTGCTGGAACTTTTTCATTTGAAAACATTGATATTAAGTCATCATATCGTCCACCTCCAAAAATTGATCTATTGTTTTCTTTTCCTGTGTCAAAGACTTCAAAAATTATTCCTGTGTAATAATCGAAACCTCGAACCATTTCAGGAGCAAATTCAATATTTTCAATTCCAAGTGATTTTAATTCATTCATTATGAATGTAATTTTTTCGTTGGGTTCTGGTTTCCATACAAAATCTCTTCCTATAATTTCGCTCGCTAATTCATCAAAATTATTTATTTTGTTCTTTTTGTCTAATAGTTTTGTTATCTTTTTTGCTTGTTTTTCATCCAGACCCATTTCAGAAAGAGTGTCATTTATTAGGTCTCTGTCATTAATTTTTATAACAAATTTATCATCAGTAAGTCTAAATGATTTAAGTAGTGCAGATGCGATACTGATAACTTCAACATCAGCGTTTTTATTATCTACACCAAATAAGTCAACATTAAGTTGCCAGTGTTCCCTGAGCCTTCCTTTTTGAGGCCTTTCATATCGAAAGAGATTGGGCATAGAAAACCATCTGATTGGGAATGATAGTTCTTTTTGCTTATGTGCAATCATTCGAGCAACAATTGGTGTCATTTCTGGACGCAGAGAAACCTCACGATCTCCCTTGTCTGTAAAGGTGTATGTTTGTTCATTAACAATTTCTTCTCCCGATTTTTGTTTAAAAATTTCAGCATTTTCTAAAACACTGGAATCATATTGCTCATAACCAAAACTTTGTAATGTATCCTTCCAGACATCAAAAATATATTCTTGAATTTTATAATCGTCAGGATAAAAATCCCTTACCCCTTTGTATGCATCAGTTGAAATCTTCATAGTTCTATTATAGCAATTTGTTATAATTTTGATATATGGAAATATTTATATCTGCAAATCTTCTTTGGGTGCTTTTTGTTATATTAATTTCCGCACTAATATTTTTTGGTGTTATTTTCAATTATCATTGGAATCACTACGGAATAAATGAGTCAGAAAGAAAAGTGGCTAAGGTTATTTATTATTTTGTTTCTGCATTAATCCTGTTTGCCATAGTATTTTTTATTGGTTTATACGAATTTGAAAATGTCATTTAATTTAGATAAAGATGAGAATGTTGTATATGAAGCCAGAAGAAACTGGTTTTATGTCTGGGCTAGATCAGTCACAGTATTTTTCTCTATACTAGTTCCAATCGTTTTATTCGCCATATTCAAATCTGTTGACTTCATAAAAATAGAAGGAAATTCAGATGCTTTATTTATGATTTTGATATTGGTCTGGTTTTTTGTTGCTTGGAATATTATATTTATTTTTTGGACTAATCATTTTTTGGATATTCTTGTTATCACAAATAAGCACTTAATTGATATAGAGCAGAAAGGAATTTTTAGTAGGGAGGTTTCAGTAATTCAACTATCTAAGATTCAAGATATTACAACAGATGTAAACGGATTTATTCCGACAATAATGTCTTTTGGAGATCTTTCAATACAATCAGCAGGATCACATACAAGATTTGTCATTAAGGATTTGGATAATCCTGATTTTGTTAGATCAAAAATAAAACAAGCGATTTCAGGAGAGGTTCCGGTTGATAAGCAATAGCTCTTGTTATACTAGAGACATGAAAAATGTAGATAAAAATAAAGGTAATGTCTTGGTTACACTATTAATTATTATATTTATACTCATGTCTATTTACATGATTATTGAATATACAAAAAATAAACAGTCTGACAGGGGTGATGTTGATATGAGAGTTGATACTGGTAGAATTTTAAGTGAGTAATTATGAAAAAAAGCGGCCGAAGGCCTCTTTTTTTTGGTTCAAATAAATATTTATTGTAGTATGTGTTTATATGGATTTAAATAATATATGGAACTCAGTTATCACATGGGGGATAAATAATGGATTAAAAATAATTGTAATTTTAGTAGGTGCTTATGTTGCACACTTAATTTTGAAGAGGCTTGTGGAAAAAGCTGTTAAAAGATTAGTCGTGGCACGAGCCAGTGAAGATGAAACAGCTGAGCAAAAAAGAGAAGATACTCTTATAAAAATTATTCATGGGACAGTTCATGTTGTTTTGATTGTTGTGACAGTACTTATGATTCTTTCAGAATTTGGTGTTGATATCGCACCATTGATTGCAGGAGCAGGGGTTATTGGAATTGCAGTTGGTTTTGGTGGACAATATTTAGTTCGAGATATTATTACAGGATTATTTATTATTCTTGAAAATCAATATAGGGTTGGAGATGCTATAGAGATTTCGGGGACTGCCGGAAAGGTTGAAGATATAACACTTCGAAAAACAGTCTTACGAGATTTAGATGGAATTGTGCACCATATTCCAAACGGGGAAATTGCAATGGTTTCAAACATGACTCAAGGAATATCACGAATTAACCTAAATATTGGGGTTGGTTATGAAACTGATATTAATAGATTACGAGAAATTATTGATACGGTAGGGGAAGAATTATTTGAGGATAAAGAATTTGGACAAGGTATGCTAGAGGCTCCAAAATTCCTGAGAGTAGATGATTTAGGAGATTCATCCGTTATTGTAAAAATTATTGGAGAAGTTCGACCAGGCATGCAGTGGTCGGTATCTGGTGAATTACGAAAAAGAATTCTTGAAACATTACGAAAAGAGAAGATTGATATTCCTTTCCCTCAGATGGTTGTACATAAAAAGTAGTTCGAATAAATATCTACGAATAATAAAAATACCTTCCTGCGGAACTCGTTTCACTCAAACAGTCCTCGGAAGGTATTTTTATTTTCTTCGATATTCAGTTCTCATGAGGAGTGGAAAAGAGGCGGGCCGAAAGCGCGCCTATTTTTC
This sequence comes from uncultured Candidatus Saccharibacteria bacterium, assembly GCA_964589635.1. Lineage (GTDB taxonomy): Bacteria > Patescibacteriota > Minisyncoccia > Phycocordibacterales > JAACPR01 > CAZUCU01. The sequence goes on from CAZPRI010000013.1 coordinate 4,681, forward strand.
TATATGTAACATTATATAATCTAACTCATTCTCTTTGGTGCATTTTTTATTATCTCAACCGCTTCATCAATATCATCTGTAATTGTAATTAAATCTAAATCTTTTGCATGTATTTTTTCTCCCTCCAAAAGATTATCCTTCAAGTAATCCATAAATTTATTCCAATATTCTGAACCAAATAGAATAACGGGAGTTTTTTCTACTTTATTTGTTTGAATGAGTGTTAGTATTTCAAAAAGTTCATCATATGTTCCAAATCCTCCTGGAAAATAGACAAATGCTTCTGCAGAAAAAGTAAGTGATACCTTCCGTGAAAAGAAATAATGAAAACCAAGATGATCAGTCATATATTTATTTGTAACCTGTTCCTCTGGTAAATTAATTGTAAAACCTATAGATTGCCCATCGTTTTCATAGGCACCTCTGTTTGCAGCTTCCATAATTCCAGGACCACCTCCTGTCACAACTGCATAATGTAAATCCTTCGCTATTTTTCCGGCTAATTCTCTACATTTTATATAATCTGGATCATCCTCTGAGGTTCTCGCAGAACCAAAAAAAGTAACTGAGTTTGCACAATTTTTTATAAAATCAAAACCCTTAGTAAATTCATCCTGTATTCTACCAACCCTTTCTTCTGTCTCCTTATTAATTTCCTTCAGTGTTAATGGTTTGTCTACATATATTTTATTCATAAAAATATTATAGCAAATAAAAAATAGGAACCAGATTCGAGGCTTTATAAAAAGTGTACTTTAATTCAAAAACCACCGTCATCCCCGCGGAGGCGGGGGACCAGTCCTTAAAAAAATAAAAAATAAAGGACTAGGTTCCTGTCTGCACAGGAATGACGACCTTTAGTTATCTACCATATTCATGGAATCTGAGACCTAGGCTTTATAAAATACTTATTTAAGGTATATTTAAGGCCTTATGAAAAATTTCAGTTTTGAAATAATAAAAAAAGATAAGGGTTTAATGCGTGCAGGAATAATTAAAACACCAAACGGGGAAATTAGGACTCCTGCCTATATTCCTGTTGGAACAAAAGCAACAGTGAAATCAATCACAAATGATCAGTTGGACAGCCTTGGAGCTCAAGCAATGCTTGCAAACACATATCATTTATATCTTGAACCTGGAGATTGTTTGATTCAGAGAGCGGGTGGCCTTCATGGTTTTATGAATTACCATAATCCAATAATTACTGATTCGGGAGGATTTCAGGTTTTTTCACTTGGTGCGGCCTATGGATCAGGGATATCAAAAATAATAAAGGGACAAGAGGATGAATTACAGCTTCCAACAACAAGAGAAGAAAAGGAAAAAGGTTTTGGAAAAGCAAAAATTGATGAGGCTGGAGTTATGTTTCGTTCTCATATAGACGGAAGTGCTCACTATTTTACTCCAGAAAAATCAATCGAGATTCAGCATAATTTGGGCGCGGATATTATTTTTGCTTTTGATGAGTGTACTTCGCCCACAGAATCAAAACATTACCAAAGGGAAGCATTAGACAGAACTCATCGATGGGCAAAAAAGTGTTTAGATTTTCATAAAGGTAGAACAAATGCCAAAAACCAAATGCTGTATGCAGTTGTTCAAGGTGGAAGGTATGAAGACCTTAGAAAGGAATCTGCTCAGAAACTATCAGAAATGGAAACCGTATCGGAGTACGGCTCAGGATTTGATGGTTTTGGAATTGGTGGAAGTTTTGATAAAGAAGATATGAGTAGCGCTGTGAGATGGACAAACGAAATTTTACCGGAAGACAAACCAAGACATTTACTTGGAATAGGGGAACCAGAGGATTTATTTATGGGAGTAGAAAATGGTTGTGATACCTTTGATTGTGTCGCTGCAACTAGAATTGCTAGAAACGGGCAAGTGTATACAAAAGATGGAAAAATAAATTTAATGAATAAAAAGTTTGTTGAGGAATTTTCTCCAATTCAGAAAGGTTGTGCATGTTATACATGTAAAAATCATACAAGGGCATATTTAGCTCATCTTTTCAGAGGAAAAGAAATGTTAGGCGCCACCTTGGCTACAATTCATAATACTCATTTTATTGTTACTTTGGTTGGTGGAATGAGGAAGTCTATTTTGAATGATTCTTTTGAAGAATATAAAAAGGATTTCCTAAAAAAATATTCGAAATTAAATAGCCCCTCGCTATAGCGAGGGGCTCAAAGTTATTATTCAAAAAGATTTGCAAGATCTCCTTCAGGATTTTCCCAATATGTACCTTTACTTGGATCAATAAGGTCTCGAAGAAAAATATTTAGTTTTCCGTAATCATGATCAGCCTTATACTTAAAAACTGACCTTTTTTTCCAGAATCGAATACTAGTAGTTTCAGCAATAATTGAGATACTACCAGTCGAAAAGTCGATAAGTGATTCACTTACAGAAAATGAGATGTCCCAATCATCTGTTACGGATAATCTCTCAATTTCAGTCCTTGGTGAAGGAATTACTAATGTACATGTTGTACCAGAATTTTCATCATTGGAGACACAGAAGACAAAAGGATTGTCTTCTTTCGTGTCATATTTTCGTGTAATGATTGAAGATCCTATGCGCATCGGAAGAACGAGGAATATTGTAGGTATGTGCATCATGTTTATGTAATTTTCCGTTTATAAAACTAACCTTTAGACAGATGTAAGTCAAATAAAAACAGCCCCTCGATTACGCTCGGGGCTGTTTGATTAATAGGCTAATATTTCACCACCAGTAATTGTTCTAGATGGGACAATGTTTGAACAACTAAATGTCAATAGTACAGGATAATCTTCGTGGGAGTAAATTGCGACGACCTCATTGATTGCCTCAATTCTTCCTATTATAAAACTCATAGTCATTTCTCCTTTTGTGACCAATACATTTTCTCCAGGCTGAGGAACATGCAATCTTCTATCTCTTGAATAAAATTGGCTTTCATTTCCAAGATCAATAGTGAGAAAGATGGGTAGATGAGAGTGTGCTTGTAAGTATAACGTGATCATATTTCTGTTTTGAATCTATGACTTTTATTTGATATTGTCAAATGAAAAGACCGCGGACGAAGTCCGCGGCCTTAAATCAAATGTGTTCAAAAAAACTTGTCGGTAATTCTTTTACCACTGAGGACATCCTCCTTTCTCCTTTTTGTAATCGCCAAGAGCCTCTATGTTTCTTGTATTCTGCAGATGATCGCCTCCAATTTTTTTTGAATTTGGGCCTTCTGCTACTTGTGTATTTCAGCTTTTTTGTATTCATAATGAGGAGCTTTTTCATTCGTAAAATTATCTTGTTTATGCTATTGTGTCAAGAATGAAAAAAGCAAAAGACTCTACATTCAAACTAAAAGCCGATCATAATCCCGCTGGAGATCAACCTAAAGCTATAAAAACTATTGTTGATGCTCTGAATAAAGGAGAGAAGGATATAACTCTTTTAGGTGTTACTGGTTCTGGAAAAACATTTACTATTGCGAATGTAATTGAGAAGGTTCAGAAACCTACACTCGTAATTGCACACAATAAAACACTAGCAGCTCAACTTGCACAAGAGTTCAAAACATTATTTCCAGATAATGCTGTGCATTATTTTGTTTCATATTATGACTACTATCAGCCGGAAGCCTATATGCCAGTTAGTGATACTTATATTGAAAAAGAAGCTCAGATTAATGAAGAAATAGATAGACTTCGACATGCTTCTACACAAGCACTTCTAACTCGTGATGATGTGATTATTGTTGCGTCTGTTTCTTGTATTTATGGTCTAGGTTCTCCGAAAGAATATGAGGAAAATAATTTCAGAGTAGAAAGAGGATTAAAAATTACGAGAAGTGATTTTGTTCGACGACTTGTTTCTCTTTATTATGAAAGAACAAATGCAGATCTAAAATCTGCTCAATTTAGAGCAATAGGACAATCCATTGATTTTATTCCTGTGTCAGAAAAGTACACAATTAGATTTACTTTTGAGGATGATACAGTTTCAAGAATTACTACTATAGATTCAACAACACGATCAATTATAGAAGAGATAGAATATTTTTTTATTTTCCCTGCGAAGCACTTTGTTACTGATAAAAAAATATTAGAGAAGGTTGTTAAGAATATCAGAGAAGAAGCAAAAGCCAGAGTAAAGGAATTAACGGACGGTGGGAAACTTTTGGAGGCCGAAAGACTTCGAAGAAGAACGAGTTACGATACTGCCATGATTAGAGAAAATGGTTATTGTAATGGAATAGAAAACTATTCAAGACACTTCTCTGGAAAACCAGCAGGCGCTCCTCCTGACACTCTTCTTTCGTATTTCCCTGAAGGTTTCCTGACTGTAATAGATGAATCACACGTTACTGTTTCTCAAATTGGTGGAATGTATGCGGGAGATAGATCAAGAAAGGAGACTTTGGTGGAGCACGGTTTCAGACTACCATCAGCAAAAGATAATAGACCTCTTCGTTTCGAGGAGTTTTTACAAAATGTAAATCAAAAGATTTATGTATCTGCTACTCCGGGGAAATACGAAAATGAGTATAGTAAAATTACTGCTGAGCAAATCATTAGGCCAACAGGATTGATAGACCCTGTTTTGGAGGTTAAGCCAGTCACCGCGTCAAACGCGGCTCCGCAGTACCCTGGTCAAGTTAAGGATTTTATACAGGAAGCTGAAAAAGCAATTAAAAAAGGTGGAAAAGTTTTGGCTACAACTCTAACAAAGAAAATGGCTGAAGACCTTTCTGAGTATTTGGATGAAAAAGGTTTTAAAACAAAATATTTACATAGTGATATTGTAACGATCGAACGAATTGAAATAATTACTCAGCTTAGAAAAGGGGAATTTGATATTTTAGTTGGAGTTAACTTGCTTCGAGAAGGTTTGGATATGCCCGAAGTTACTCTAATTGGGATTCTAGACGCAGATAAGGAAGGTTTTCTTAGGTCAGAAACTTCCCTGATTCAGACCATCGGACGAGCTGCTAGAAACGTGGACGGAAGAGTTGTCTTGTATGCAGATGAGATGACAAAGTCTCTAACAAAAGCTATAGAGGAAACAGATAGAAGAAGAACAATTCAAATGGACTACAATATCAAAAATGGTATTACACCCGTAACAATTAAAAAAACAATTCACGATATCACTGAATCAATGAGAAGTGATCATGCAAAAACAGTGAATAATTTATTAATAGTAGATGAGCCTGAATTCCTAAAAGATCCAAAGAGATTTATAAAAGAAAAGAAAAAGAGAATGGAAGACGTTGTTAAAGATTTAGATTTTGAAACAGCAGCAATTCTTCGAGATGAAATTGTTGTTCTGGAAGAAAAGTTATTAAAAATAGAAGATAAAAAGAAAAAATAAATTATTTATCAATAGTTCTGGGTATACCCAGAACTAGATCAGAGTTGATTTAACATCCTATACAAACCATACGTCATCCTTGGGATTGACCAGGGGAACCACTTCTTCGCTAAAGCTACGAAGTACAGGCATGTTTTAAACTATCGTAAATAATATTTTTAAGGCCTGGGTTCCTGCCTCCGCAGGAATGACGAGGGGGGGGATTTTTGTTAACGTCATCCTTTACAAAAAACCCACCGTCATCCTCGGGCCCTGCCTGCCGGATAGGCAGTTTGGCCCGGGGAGCCACGTTTTAAAACAGGAAAAGCGCAGTGACCGAAGGTCGCTGCGCTTTATTATTAAACCATGGCCGCTTTCTCTTCCATTGCAACTTCATCAAATTTTTGGTGCAAATAAATATCAAGTCCCAATTGATATTCAAGTATGCTTGCAATTGCACAACCGAGATTCTGTAGTAATTGTACTTCATGCTCACAGCCTTCTTCGTGAACCCGTTTGAGCTCCCAATTGCACCAAATAAAGGCTACATACACAGCTTTCACATGAAGTGACATTGTTTTTGAATCAAATCCTATGTTTTCTGGCCTGTGTTCTTCGGATTCAGTAGATGCTTTTTCAAAAGTTATTCTTGTAATGCTTTCAATCCTTTTTAGGGATGGAGGCATAGAGGATTCTGTGCATGCATGGATAAGTTGAGTTGCCGTCCGTAGTGATTGTCTTGTGTTCATTCCACAGAATAAATTACACGTATATTCGAAGATTGTCAAAATATTTACATATAAAAAGGCGGCCCTGAAAGAGCCGCCATGAAAAGTCATTTCCTGTAATTACTTACTCTATTCATGTGCTTCTTTGGAATAATTTTCATTTTTGGAATCATACATACCACAGGTAATTCGAGTAATACAATAGTAAAGCCAACTAATTCGGTACTTGTCTGACAGTGGGTTGTGACTTCTGAGTTTCTTCTTGCCATTGATAGTCCGTAATTCGGTAAAGGCATTTTTAAAATATATACCCACAGATACATTTTGTAAACAAAAATAATGGAAGTATAGACAAGTAAAATAATTGGTGATAATTTAGTTATTCAGCTCTTTATAAAAAACAAATGAGAAGTTCAGCAGAAATGACAAATGTCGGTGCTATTTCTGGTTTACAAAAACCAGAAGGAACAGAAGTTGAAATCAAGAGAAAACATGCCGTTCTTATTCTTGGACCACCTTGCAGTGGAAAGAAGAATGTGAGGGAATGTCTTGCGGGTTGTGGTTTCTATTCATATTCTTCATCGGAAGCGCTGTCTGAATATGGAAGGAATTATAATCCAAGGGTCTTGCAGGCGATGGATTCAGGTGATGATGTCGATATTGTTGATGTCATACGTGTTTCAGGTTGGCAGTATCAAGATTTTTTGGCACATCGGGAAAAGGGTGTGTTTGATGGATGGGGTAGAAATATTAAAGATATTGCTCACGCCGTGCAATCCTTGAATCATGGAAAAGCTGAAATAACAGTAGTTTACCTTGATGCACCAAATGATGTACTGCTCTCACGCGGTACCACTCGGAATAGAGATGATGATCATCATCTGTCAAAGAGGATACATCACCACAGAGACAGGGATCCTGATATTCAAAACGCACTTTCGCGAAATAATATTCCGGTAATCTATATTCAGACAAGCGGAAAATCTCAGAAGCAGGTCGGGGATGAAGTTCTGAGAAAACTTGGACTTTCTCAGTAAATCTCATTGCCGCAGAACCCTTCGGGTTCTGCGGCTTTTTTAATAAACAAAACCCGCCGTCATCCTCGGGCTGACCCCAGGGACCCAGATTTAAACCATAAAAATTCACAACAAATTCAAAAATAAATCAAGTGTTTTTCCACTTCTTTTATCTTAATATCGAAAATGGAAAGGAGATAAAAAATGAGCAAACATGAATTCCCTAAATATCTGATGTCGTTAGGTTCTGAATCCAAATTCTGTACCTTGTTAGAGGCGCAAAACATCTTCAAAAAAGGAGGAATTATTGGCCGTGAGGTTCTTGAAAAGGATTATACAGTTAGACAGACTGAGCATGATGAAATTTCAAGTATCTCAAAAGAGTGATTGAGAAATTTAATCAACAAAAACAAAACCGCCCTGAAACATGGGTGGTTTTTTATTCATCAGATTTAAGAAATTATATAGTCTTTAAAATATAAATAATATAAAAAGCCCCCAACGCACCTTGCGTTTGGGGCTAACGGGGGTCGCTTCCATTTTATATGTGTCAATAGTGTAAGATATTCTGCTCATAAATATGAGTATAGTAAGTGACAAAAGCCTAAAAATAAGGTAAAATCGCGTTTATATGGCAAAATCTGATTCAAAAAAACATGGGTCCCCGGGTCAAGCCCAAGGACGACGTGACGGTGTTGTCCCAAACCATGACGAGATAGTCATTAAGGGTGCTCGGACTCATAATCTCCGGAATATCGATGTAACTATCCCACGAAATAAAATGGTGGTTATTTCTGGTTTGTCTGGGTCTGGAAAATCCTCACTCGCTTTTGATACTATTTTTGCAGAAGGACAAAGAAAATATGTTGAATCTCTTTCTGCATACGCACGACAATTTTTAAGACAAATGCAAAAACCGGATGTTGATGAAATTACAGGACTTTCTCCAGCTATTTCTATTGATCAAAAATCAAGATCAAATAATCCGCGTTCAACAGTTGCGACTATTACAGAAATTTATGATTACATGAGAATTCTTTTTGCAAGAATTGGAAAACCACATTGTTTGGAGTGTGGAAGGGAGATTCAAAAGCTTTCTAATGATGAAATTCTAGAGACTATTACGAACACAGTGAAGGAGGTTTTTGGTCCAACAACAAAAAGTTTATACGGTGTTGAGCTTGAAAAAAGAAAAGTTAAAATTTTTGCTCCACTTGTTGTAGGGAGAAAGGGGGAATACTACCAACTTTTGTATGACTTAATTGATAAGGGATACGAAACAGTTTTGATTGATGGAAAGGAATATAAACTTCGAAATAGAATTGATTTAGAGAAAAATAAAAAACATGATATTGATGTTTTAATTGATGAGTTTTATGTAAGTGAAATTAAAAATTACAGCCAAGATACAAAAGAACGATTGAACGAATCTATTGAACGAGCTATTTCAGAATCAGAAGGACTTCTTCGATTATTTGGGGAAGATTTAAATAAACTTATTTCTTCAAAATTTATGTGTCCATACGATGGTTTTTCCTTTCCAGAAGTTGAGCCAAGACTTTTCTCTTTCAATTCTCCGTATGGTGCCTGTGAAGAATGTAACGGTCTTGGAACAATTAATCTTTTTTCAGATGAAGATTGTAAAAAGTGTGAAGGAAAAAGACTTCGACCAGAAGCTCTACATGTTTTTATTGGAGAAGACAAAAATAAAAATAGTATTACTGATGTTGTAAATATGTCTATAACAGATGCTATTATTTTTTTCAAAAAATTAAAGTTAAACAAAACAGATACAGAAATTTCTAGAGTAATTTTGAAGGAAATTGAATCACGACTAGTTTTTATGAATGATGTTGGGATTGAGTATTTACAATTGAATAGAAAAGCTCATACACTTTCAGGAGGGGAAGCACAAAGAATTAGGCTAGCTAGTCAGTTAGGTTCTGGCCTTGTTGGTGCTCTGTATGTTTTAGATGAACCAACAATTGGTTTACATTCACGAGATAACGACAGACTTATTAAGACACTTTTGGATTTGAGAGACCTTGGGAACACTGTTTTGGTTGTGGAGCATGATGAGGACACGATGTATGCTGCTGATTATTTGGTTGATATAGGACCAGGTGCAGGAGTTCATGGTGGACAAGTTATTGTTTCTGATTACCTTGAACCGCTACTTAATGCAAAAACAAACTCATCTGGGTCTCTGACTTTGGATTATTTGAGAGGAGACAAAGTTGTTCCTATTCCTGCAAAAAGAAGAAACGGAAACATGGGTAAGTTGAAAATCCAAGGAGGAGAGATTTTTAATATTAAAAATATGAATGTTGAAATTCCTCTTGGAAAACTTGTAACAGTTACAGGTGTTTCTGGTTCAGGAAAATCTAGTCTTGTATACGAAATTATTTATAAAAATCTTCAGATTAAAAATGATAGAAAAAATAGATCAAGTAAAAATATTAATTGTGATCTATTTGAAGGAGCTGAGAAAGTTGGAAGAACTATTTTAATTGATCAGTCTCCAATTGGAAGAACTCCGAGATCAAATCCTGCAACCTATACAGGTGCATGGACGCATATCAGAGATTTATTTGCAGAGACAGAAGAAGCAAAGTATAGAGGATGGAAAGCTGGTAGGTTCTCATTTAATGTTAAGGGGGGTAGATGTGAAGCATGTCAAGGTAATGGAGAAATCGCTGTCGAAATGCACTTCCTTCCAACTGTTTATGTGCCTTGCGATGTTTGTAAGGGTAAAAGATTTACAAAAGAGACTTTGGAAGTGAAGTTTAAGGGAAAAAATATTCACGAAGTATTGGAAATGACTGTAGAAGAAGCCCTTAGTTTCTTTATTGATATTCCTTCAGTTTATGATCGACTTAAAACTATGAACGAGGTTGGACTTGGGTATCTCGAACTTGGACAGTCGGCAAAAACGCTTTCAGGAGGAGAGGCACAGAGAGTTAAAATTTCATCAGAACTATATCGAGCACATTTACAAAAGACTCTATATATTTTGGATGAGCCGACAGTAGGGCTTCATTATGAAGATGTAAGTAAGTTGATTGATATTCTTCAAATTCTTGTTGATGCAGATAATACTGTTTTGGTCATTGAACATAATATGGATGTTATAAAATGTTCTGACTATTTGATTGATATTGGTCCAGAGGGCGGTATTGGAGGAGGGAAGTTGGTAGCCAAAGGGACACCTGAACAGGTCGCAAAAGTGGATAAATCATATACAGGAAAGTATCTTAAATCATATTTGAAATAGATTAAGTTCTTATTGTCTCCACAATACTCTACGGTAATCCTTTACAAACTCCACGTCATACTTGGGCTCTGCTACCAGCAAGCAGCTTGACCCGAGAACCCAAGTTTTAAACAAAAGAAGACCGACTCAATTAGAGTCGGTTTCTGAGACATGTTCAGTCATTGCTGCTAGAGTAAACCCTAAAGCAATTCCCAGCACTATTGGAGGGAGTAGAACATCAGTTTTGAAAAGGAGACTAAGACCGATCTTAATAATTCCGAAGAAAATAAAACTTCCCGTCACTCCTTTGAAGAAAAAGAAAGAGCTCATATAAAATTATTATACTTAATATTGATATAATGTCAATACAAGGAAGTCTGTTCTATAGGGTATAAAAAAATATAATACTATTTGGTGTTATGTCTTTTTTATGTATTATTTACCTAATGAAAAAGCTTGATGTAAAACAATTCAATCTACCTAAAAAATCAGGAGTATATTTTTTTAAAAAAGGTAAGGATATTTTATATATCGGTAAAGCAACATCTTTGAAAGATAGGGTCAGTAGTTATTTTGCTTCAGATTTAATCCATACACGAGGGTCAAGGATTGTTGATATGGTTTCTATCGCTGATAATATTTCTTTTGAAGAAACTGATTCTGTACTCGAGGCCTTGATTTTAGAGGCTAACTTGATTAAGAGGTATGAACCTAAATACAACATAAAAGAGAAGGACAATAAAAGCTATAACTTTGTTTGTATTACAGATGAGGATGAACCAAAAGTAGTTATTGAAAGAGGACGAACTCTAAAATTCTCTGATGATAAGTACCAAAATATTTACGGACCGTTTCCTTCTCAAGATAAATTACAGGTTGCACTACGAATAATAAGAAAAATTTTTCCATTTAAAACAAATAAAACTTCAGGAAGAATGTATGAACAAATTGGTTTAGATCCTGAGAGTAAGGATTTAAAAAGAAATATTCGAAACATAAAACTTTTCTTTAGTGGGAAAAAGAAAGGTTTGGTTTTGAAACTAGAGAAAGAAATGATGAGGATGGCTAAAGATTTAAAATTTGAAGAAGCTGGAGAGTTAAAAAGACAGATTTATGCACTTAATCATATTAACGATATTTCCTTAATTTCCGATGATGTGAGGAATGAAGATACTTTTAGAATTGAGTCGTATGATATTGCACACATGAGTGGAAAAAATTCAGTCGGTGTTATGACAGTCATGGAAAATGGTCAAGTAAAAAAATCAGAATATAAAAAGTTTATATTGAGAGATACAAAAAGAGGAGATGATGTTGGTGGACTACGAGAGATTTTAACGAGAAGGTTAAAACATTCTGAATGGAGTAAAGCGAACTTAATTGTTATTGATGGTGGTAAAGGTCAAATTAATGAAGCAAAGAGAATTATTAAAAATATCCCTATTGTTTCCGTACTAAAGGATGAAAAACACAAACCAAAATATATTCTGGGGAATATTGATTTAACAAAAAAATATAGAAAAGAAATTCTTATTGTGAATAATGAAGCTCATAGATTTGCTATACAATTCTTTAGAAAAAGACAAAGAAAATCAATGATTTAATTGTTTTTACTCTGTCAACGTCGGACGTTGACATTTTTTTTGATATAATAATTCTAATGAAACGACTAAAAATAGCTGTGCTTCGAGGAGGACCTTCAAGCGAATTTGATGTATCGTTGAGGACAGGTAAATCTATTATTGATATTCTTTCTGAAAAGCACAAGGTCTATGATGTTATTTTAGACAAGGAGGCCAATTGGTATTTGGATGGAGTTAAGATTAATCCTATTGTTTTTTCTAGGCAATTAGATTTTGTTTTTAATGGTATGCATGGGGAGTATGGGGAGGATGGTCAAGTTCAGGCTCTTTTGGAGAAACTCGCTATAAAATATTCAGGTCCAAAAAGATTCGGGGCTGCTATTTCGATGAATAAGAATATTGCAAAGGATTTTTACAGAAAAAACAATATAAAAACTCCAGCCCATTTAATTATCGAAACAAATAAAATAAATGAACTGACTCCGGGTGATATTATCCAACATTTTGCCTTTCCAGTTATCATAAAGCCACTCGGCGCAGGTTCTTCTGTGGGGATTGCTATTGCAAAAAACTTTCCTGAATTAATGGACTATTTACCAAACTATGTGGAGAAATTTGATAAATTAATGATCGAAGAATGGATAGGTGGAAAAGAAGCTACTGTTGGTGTAATTGATAATTTTAGAAATAAAGAACATTACTCTTTGATGCCAATTGAAATTAGAAAACCTGCTGGAAGAGATTTGTTTGACTATGATTTAAAGTATTCAGATGAGGCAGAAAAAATTTGTCCAGGTTCTTTTTCAAGACAAGAGAAAGAAGATTTGGAGCGAATGGCAATTGAAGCACATAAAGTATTAGGTCTTCGACACTACTCAAGAAGTGATTTTATGATTCATCCAAAAAGAGGGGTATTCATTTTGGAGACAAATTCTCTTCCTGGCATGACAAATGAATCATTGTTGCCAAAAGCATTGATTGCATCCGGCTCTAGTTTACAGGAACTATTGGAACATATTTTAGATCTGTAGTTTTGTTTAAATTTAAGTAAAGTAAAAATAAAAAAGTATAAAGACTTTTAATCAACTTTTTGATATGTTGTGTGTAAGGTTCGTGGATACCCCCGCCCAAGGGCGGGGGTATTTTTATAAAAAAGTAGTTGAAAAAAATTGTTTTTAATGTAAAATACCATTTACCTATGATAGGTAGCAT
>CAZPRI010000014.1:0-14961 GCA_964589635.1 uncultured Candidatus Saccharibacteria bacterium
GTGGTTTGTTGCTTGCTGTTAGTTCTATTCTTATTTTGAATACAATAAATACTGGAATTACGAGTTTTGATATTAGTTTAACAAATACAAACAGTTTTGTTCCTTCAAGGATAAATACAGCAAGCAACTCCTACGACCCAGAAGTTTTTTTAAGAGATGGTCTACAAAGCACAGATTCCTTCTTCGCAGGAGAAAATGATGTTTATGCAAATAAAATATTGGAAATGTCTGATGATGAATTAGTTGAACTTGTAAAAAAACAGTTAGATGGTGGAAAAGGGTTCAATGACTATAGAGAATTTATAATAGAACTCAAAAAAGATCGTGATTACTATGCAAATGGTGCAAACACAAACTCTCCAGAAATAATTAAAGAAATAGCAAGAATGGACTCTCTATTAAATAAGTTCGCCTCTATTGATTCAAAGTTAGATTCTGATGGTCCTTATCAACAAGCAGCATTAATCTACAACCAAAGACAAGTTCTTGGAATAATAAACAGCAGGGGTCAGCAGAACTCTAATTTTTCTGTACAAAGCACCCAGTCTTTCACAAATGGAGGTAACCTTTCCGCACACTCTATGCTTTTTGCGTTGGATGACTCTGAAGTTATTCAGAATATTTATAGTGCTAGCGGAGGAAACAGTCTAGACAACAGCTATTCCTTAGCAATTGTAGATGTTTTAAATAATCCTCAACAATATCAGGAGCAACTTCAGAATGTTTCCTTGATTCAATCCTGGGTAGACAAAAATGGAGAAACTATTGGCATCAAAAAAACAGAAAGTGGTTATGCTCTTTTGGACTAACTGTTATAATTTAAGTAATGAAAAAATTTATTTTAGTTTTCCTTGGAATAATTATTGTTGTGGCTATTGGACTTGGTGTTTGGATGCTTATTAATAAGTCTCCCTTAACAAATAATAATGGGGAACCCTTTTCAGGAGAGAGTGGCTTTGGAAGTTTTTTTGATACTAAAAACGGACGTAATAATAATTTCACAGGAGGGCCCTTTGACGATTTAGAAGAATCAGATTTTGTAGCAACAACAAAACTTCCAATATTGAGACAACTTTCTGCAGAACCTGTTGCTGGATATGTATTCTTTAAGAAGGAATTTGAAATTCTTAATTCTAATATCGGTGAAGAAGAAACTGTAACAGAAGAGACAATAAAAGAAGGCAGGTTTGTATTCAGATTTATAGAAAGAGCGACTGGTCATATTTTTGAAACGGCCGAACACTTTCTCACAACAACAAAAATAACAAACACAACAAGCCCAAAGATTGTAAGTGCATTATTTTCAGATGATGGAAATTTTGTTTTTTTTGAAAAACTAAATATTACTGGGGAGGGAATAGATTCATTTATCGGAGAAGTTGTAGAGCAAGAAATTCCACAGACAAATGAGGATGAACAAACAAGTACTATTAATAAGTCATATTCTTTAGAAATAGAACCTTATTCAATACTATCTAACCTAACAGTTCCTTCTCCTAATAAAAATTCATTTGCATATCTAGTTTCTTCAAATGAATCTAGTTCAATTTTTATTGATAGTTTTGAAAATAAAAATAAGGTTGAGATTTTTAATACACCAATAAAAGAATGGTTAATTGACTGGACTACTCAGGACACAATTAATATGACAACAAAACCTTCTTCTGAATCTGTTGGTCACTCTTATTCATTAAATACGCGGACAGGATCACTTAATAAATTAATTGGAAACATAAACGGACTAACAACAAAAATAAGTCCTAATGAGGAAGGCCTTCTTTATTCCGAAACATCAGGTAATTCAATTATCACAAGATTTAAATCTTTAGAAAGTGGTGAAGATAGAAGAATTCCACTATCTGTTTTGCCAGAAAAGTGCGTATTTTCAAACACACAGGATGATGTTATTTATTGCGGAACACAAAGTAACTCTGTAAATACTAAACTTCCTGATGATTGGTACAAGGGTAAAGTTTCTTTTAATGATTCTATTTGGAAAATAAATACAACCACAGGACTTGTTGAAATGTTCTATAACTTTAATCGAAATAAGTTTGGGTCTTTTGATTTAATAGATCTTTCATTAACAGAAGGGGACGAATTTATGTTATTCAAAAACAAGAAAGATTTAACTCTATGGTCACTTAATCTAAAAGAGTTAGATAATAGAAATGTTTTTACGACTGACTCTCCTGAGGATTTTTAATTTTCTTTTGAACATATATCTCTTGTACGATTGCAAAGATATTTGCAACTGTCCAATACAATCCAATTACAGCAATAAGACTGTATGAAATAAAGAATGTAATTACTGGCATTACATATCTCATTTGAAATTGCATATTTTTCATAATGTCATCCATAGGAGTTCTTTCTTTTTCTGGTTTTTCTACAGGCTTGTTTTTTTGCATAACAAACTTCATTTGATAATATTGAGAAACTCCTGCAATCAAGGCTATTAAAGCATTCTTAGCAAGTGTTAGATCTATAAAACCAAGGAAGAGTGTTGTTACGTATTCAGGGACAGGAATAAAAGAGTAAAGCAGTTCTGTATTTATTTCTGGAAAACCCGCTTTTGAAAAAACAAAATAAAGAGCAATAATCACTGGTATTTGAATTAGCACAAGAAGTACTCCAGCAAAAGGATTAATCTTATTCTCTCTATATAAATCAAGCATAGCTTTACCTAAAGCCTCACGATCGTCTTTGTGTTCCTTCTTAAGATCGTTTAGATCTCCTTCAATATCTTTTATCTTAATCTGAGTCCTTATTGCCTTAGCCGAAAGAGGGAAGAGTACAATTTTCACAATAATAGTTAAAATAATTACAGCAAAACCTATGTTTCCTCCAGGAATAATATCTATTAATCCAATAAGTCCGTTGTACAGCGGTTGGTACAAAATTGTGTTAAATAAATTCATCATTCTATTCTAAATGTAATTTACTTATAGTCAAAAGGATTTCTTCTTTATTTTTATGAAAGGTATTCTTGTTTAATACAAAAACGAAATCTTTTTTAAAGTTTCTTAGTTCACTTTTTTCTAAAATAGACATAAACCTTCTCTTATAAAGATTTCTCTTAATAGCAAGCTTTATTTGCTTCTTAGGTATAACAACAGCAAACCGTGCTTTTTGAAGACTATTGTCTCTATATTTCAGAAGAAAAAACTCGTTTCTTCGAATTTTACCAAAATTAAATACCTCATCAAATTCAGAGGTATTTAATCTTTGTTTTTTAGAAAACATAATTTAGACAGTTAATTCCTTTCGTCCTTTCTGTCTTCTTCTTTTTAAAATATTTTTTCCAGCAGAAGTTTTACTTCTTGAAAGGAATCCGTGTTTCTTTGCTCTTTTTCTTTTTTTGGGTTGATATGTTGTTGACATGATTTTTTTATTAACAGGTTATGAACAGTTTTTTAACATATATTATACTCAATAACAAGTCCTTTGTTGCTTCTTCTAGTATATAATATTTCTTGTAATGACAACACTTCTGAACAACCAAACATTATGGGACGACTGCTTACAGTGCATCAAGTCTGATGTTTCAGAAGCAAACTATAATACTTGGTTCAAAGATGCGTTTCTTGTAAAGATAGACTCTGGTGTGGCTGTTGTTGGTGTACCAAACACATTCATAAAAGAGTGGATTATCAACAAGTTCCAGAATCTTATACTAAAATCTCTTAGAGATAAAGAAAATTCTATAAAATCTGTTTCTTTTATTGTTGCAAAAATAGACTCCAAGAAAGTAGGGAAGAAGGAGAAAGAGAATGAAAAAAGAAATACAGCAATCCCTGTAATAGAATTACTGACTAATAAAGATAGTAATTTAAACCCAAAATACACTTTTGATAATTTTGTAATAGGACCTTTTAATGAGTTAGCTTTCGCTGCTTCTCAGGCAATAATTAAACAACCTGGTGTTATTTATAACCCCTTATTTCTTCACGGAAACACAGGACATGGAAAAACACATCTTATTCAGGCAATAGGAAATCATTTAAAATCTATTTCTGAAAATTTAAAAGTTTTTTACCTTACTTCTGAAAAATTCTACTCTGAGTTCCTTGGAGCGGTTCAAAATAATAAAGTTGCACTATTTAAAGAAAAATACAGAAAGTATGACGTCTTAATAATGGATGATATTCAATTTCTTTCTAAAAAAGAAAAGACTCAGGAAGAACTCTTTCATTTATTCAATCATTTATATGAAAACAACAAACAAATTATTTTTTCTTCAGACAAACACCCTAGTTTTATTCCAAACCTTGAAGACAGACTTAAATCAAGATTTAGTCAAGGGATGATTGTAGACATTCCTTCACCTGACCATGAATCCAGAACAGAGATTATAAGAAAGAAAAGCGGCCTATTGGGGGTTTTTTTGGAGGATGGCGTTATTGAGTACCTTGCTTCCAATATAGAAGGTAACATAAGAGAAATTGAGGGCGTTCTTAATCTTATAACTTGTCAGGCAAAAATAAAAAATAAGAGCGTGACAATAAATGACGTAAAAGAAATTCTAAAGAATAGTAGTAAGCCGAAGAAGATGATTTCTGTTCAAGATTTAGTTAAAATAGTAGCTGATTTTTATGGACTTGATCCAGCTGCTATTATAGATAAGACACGAAGAAAAGAAGTTGTTAAGCCAAGACAAATAACTATGTATATTCTTAGAGAAGATTTTAATATTTCTTTCCCTACAATAGGGGAAAAAATGGGAGGAAGAGATCATACAACAGTTATTCACTCTTGCGAAAAGATCAAACAAATTCTAAAAGATGATAAACAACTTGAACAACAAATTGACGAGATTAGAAGTATTATCTAATCTTATGTTGTGGACAAGTTGTTAGTAAGAACTGTTTTTAGTAGGGAAAAGTCGTTCGAAAACTGTTGATAAGGTAGAGATTTTATACACAGATTTTTTATCCTAAAAGTTATGAACCTTACACACAGAGTTATCCACCCTTAATTAACAGTTGTGAATGTTTAAACCATGTTGCTATTTCAGGACCAAAGTCCTACTATCAACATATCCACAGAAACTTATATATATATAATGAAAATAGAATGTAATAAAAATAAACTGTTGAAAGCGATCTCAAAGGCCGATAAGGTGGTAAGCAAGAGTGCAAGTCTTCCAGTACTTTCTTGTTTAGTTTTTGAGGCAAAAGATGGAAAGCTTGATATAAAGGCAACAAATTTAGAGATTGGTTTGAGAATCTCTGTAACTGCAAAAATATTGAAAGAAGGTGAAGTCGCTATTCCTTCAAATATTCTTGTTTCTTATATTAATAGTTTAGGTCTGGATGAAGATCTGTTAATTGAACTTAAAGAAAATGTTATTTTTATTTCAGGAAGCAAGAGTGAAACAAAGATCAATACTTTGCCTGTAACAGACTTTCCAACTATCCCTAGTACATCTAGTGATCATGCATGTAAAATCTCTTCTAAGGAGCTTGTGGACGGACTGAAGGCTGTCTGGTACGCCGCTTCGGTTACAAGTATGAAGCCCGAATTATCAAGTGTTTATATTTACCCAAACCAGACAGGTTTAATTTTTGTTGCAACAGATTCTTTCAGGCTTGCAGAGAAAAAAATTAGAATCAAAACAGACAATTTTGAGAGTATGTTAATACCCCAAAGAAATATTAATGAAATCATTAGAGTTTTTGATGATTATGATTCTGATATAAAAATTAATTTTGAAGAAGATAAAGCTTCATTCAGTATTGATGAGAGTATTTATCTTGTATCAAGAGTTATTGATGGAAATTTCCCTGACTATGAACAAATTATTCCAAAGGAAAACACAACAGAAGTTACGGTTTTGAAAAACGATTTACAGAACACATTAAAAACATCAAACCTCTTCTCTAATAATTTCAATCAAGTTAATTTTAATATTGATTCTGTAAACGGAGCATTTGAGGTTTTATCAAAAAATGCAGAAAAAGGGGAAAGTAGAAATAATATTTCAAATACAATAAGGGGAGAATCTCTTGATATTAATTTTAATCAAAAATATATAAATGATTCTTTCTCTTCAATTTCCTCAGAGAGTATTTTAATGAGTTTTAATGGAAGCGGAAAACCTATGGTAATTAAAGGTATAAATGATGAATCATTTAGATATCTAGTGATGCCATTAAATAAATAAAACATGAGAAAGTTAGAAGATCTTATGGGGAGGTTTGCAAAAATTGGACTAGAGGAGAAACAAATAAAAACCACAATTATTGAAATCTTGAAAGATAGATTCGGGACAGAACTACATCCTGATGAGATTTTGATTCAAAAAAACAAAGTAACTATTAAAAAAACAGGCCCTTTTAAGTCTGAAATAATGATGAATAAGAAAGATATTTTAGAGAGGTTGAATAAGGAGTTGGATTTTAATGTTACGGAGTTGTATTAAATAAAAACTATAAAGAAAAATTTCCATAAGGGTTAAATAGGTCAATATTTTAAAAACACCTTTTTGTTAAGGTGTTTTTAAAAGATGATCGAAAAGGTTGTCATTCCAAAATGATCCGTCATCCCTGCGCAGGCAGGGATCCATGCCTTAGAAAATATTATCAACTATAGATTAAAAATGGGTCCCCGGGTCAAGCCCGAGGATGACGGTGGGGTTGTAGAGAACGACGGTGGGGTTGTAGAGAATGAAGTTTGGTTTTAGACAATTAAATATAAAGAAAAAAGCGCGGCCTTCGGCCGCGCTTTTTAATTAATTTTAATGGTAAATATTTTAAACTAATTAGAAAGTGTAAACTCCACTGTCTTTTCGTATGTTTCTCCAACAGGATCAACTGCTACAAGTTTTAATCTGTTTAATCCTATGATTGATGAATCGAATTGAGAAGGTTTGAATACAAATATTCCAGCATTATTTAAGCTTCCGATAAATTCATCATTAAGATAAACTTTTCCTGAAGTAATTTCGCCTCTTGAGATCGCAGGAACAACAAATATTTCGAAGGTGTTTACATATGTCCGTCCCTCTTTCGGATCAAGAAGTGTTATTTCTGCTCTGTTGTTTTCTGTATTTATAATATTTTCAAATCCTTGATTATTAACCCATGCAGCAACAGATCTTTCCCATAGAGAATATTGAGAGTCTGAGTTTGGGTTCCTTGGTTCTTCTCCTAGTGGGTTGTCTCTATTTACCCAGTGAAGAATTGAATGAACAGAAGTTGAATTCCAATCACCCTTAATTATAGCTTTTGTGTTTTCTGGAGTTGGAGATGGATCATTAAAACTTCCTGCAGGATATTTAGGTATAGCAAATCTCATAAACTCAGCCCACATAGGAGAGACAATTAGACCTGAGGTTTTGTGAGCCATAGACCTGTTGTCGTTGTTTCCGGCCCAAGCGACAACAGAAAGGTTTGGAGTGTACCCAACTATCCAAGCATCCCTGTAGTCGTTTGTTGTACCTGTTTTTGCGGCAACATCAGTTGCTCCAAAATTAAGAAGAGAGTTTACTCCAAAAAGTGGAGAACGAGCCTCATTATCAGACAAAATGCTACTGATTTGTCTTGCAACCTGTTCATCCATTACACGTGTTTCTTGTTGTTCATATTCCTCCAATATTTTTCCTTCTGAATCTTCAACTCGTAATATTCCAGTTGTCTCGTTCTTAACACCTTCATTTGCGAAAACAGAATATGCTCCCGCCATATCAATAGGTCTAACTTCACCACCTCCAAGAACAAGAGTTAGTCCGTATTGTTTTACATTTGTAAGTGTTTGAATTCCCATCTTTTTTGCTAAATCAAGAGAGTCTTGAATGCCTGCAAGATAAAGGGTTTTAACCGCAGGGATATTCCTTGATTGTGCTAGTGCATTTCTAAGGTTTATGGGACCGACAAATTTTCCGTCATAGTTTACTGGGCTGTAGCAGTTTCCACCTGAAGAACAAGTAGTTGAGAATTCTGTAGGAAGATCAAAAACAACAGTGTCTGGAGTGTAACCCTTTTCAAAAGCTTTAGCATAAACAAAAGGTTTGAAAGCAGAACCAGGTTGTCTTTCTGTTGTTGCAATATTAAAGTTTCCATCAATTTCTTCATCGAAGTAGTTTCTTGATCCAACCATAGTTAATATTTGACCAGTATTAGGGTCAATTACTGTGATTGATCCGTTTTCAGCATCAAAGTCCACAACGTTGGATGCAACATGTTTTGCAACGATATCCTCAGCTTCGCTTTGAAGTTCCCAATCTAGTGTTGTGACAACCTTAAGTCCACCCTTTTCGACAGCTTCTGCACCATATTTTTGTTCTAATTGTTCTCTTATAAACATCACAAAATGAGGCGCTTTAATTCCGTAATCTTCTTGCTTTTGAAATTCTGTTGATTCCTTTAATACTTCTTCGTACTCATTTTCAGTAATCATTTGATTCTCTTTCATTTTCAAAAGAACTTTATTTTTTCTAGACTCAAGATCTTCGAGGTTGTTTCCGTAAGGAGAAAAGTAAGTTGGAGCTTGAGGAAGGGCAGCAATATAAGCTGATTCTACAAGGGTTAAATCAATAGCATCCTTTCCAAAAAATCTTCTTGAGGCTTCTTGAACACCATAAACAGTTCCACCATAAGGAACCTCATTCAGATACACTTCAAGAATTTCATCTTTTGTAAGTTTTGACTCTAGTCTAGGGGCAAGAATCCACTCCTTAAGTTTTCTTGTTACTTTTTTATCTGTTGTAAGTAATGAGTTTTTTATTACCTGTTGAGTAATAGTTGATCCACCTTGTCCTCCAAAAAGATCACCATCTTTCAGGTTTACAAGAATAGCTCGAAGAATTGCAGTTGGTTTAATTCCATTATGCTCATAAAAAGTTTCATCTTCAATAGCTATGGTAGCCCATTTAACGTAATCAGAAATTTTATCTAAGGGAACAACTGTTCTTCGTACGTTTCCATGAACGTCAAAAAGTACAACCTTCTCAGTTCGGTCATATATTTTAGTGGATTCTGCAACAATCCTGTTCTCAAAATTATTTATATCTGGAAGCTCAACAGTCGTTATCCAGATAAGAAAAAGACCTGCGAAAAAAAATCCAATAATAATTGATAAGAAAACTAAATTTTTCAAGTATTTTTTTGAAAGTATTTTATGAAACATTACAATTGATTATACAATAAAAGGAGACTATCAAATAAGACAAAAAAGGGCAAAAGTGCTAAAATCGTTTTATCATGTTTCGAAAAAGAAAAATAATCACAGATGAGAAAAAAATAGACGAAATTCTTGATAGGTACTCAAAAGAGATTTTGCCCACAAGAGATAAGTTGAAAACAAAACTATTATCTGGAGACAAACTAAAGATGTATGTTGGTGCTGATCCAACAGGTGCTGATCTTCATATTGGACACGCAACAAACTTCATTCTTTTGGAAGAGTTAAGAAAGTTAGGACATGAGGTGATTATTTTATTTGGTGGCTTTACTGCAACAATAGGTGACCCAACAGGAAAAGATTCTGAGAGAGTTAGGCTTACAAAAAAGGAAGTAAAGAAAAATATTAAAAATTGGAAGGAGCAAGTTTCAAAAGTTATAAAAATAAATGACTTTATGAATAAACCAAGATTTGTAAATAATAATGATTGGTATTCAAAAATGGGGTTAGAAAAAATAATTGAAATAGCTTCTAATTTTACTGTTCAACAAATGATCGAGAGAGATATGTTTGAAAAAAGAATTAAAGATGGAAAACCTGTTTATGTTCACGAATTCTTCTACCCATTTCTTCAAGGGTATGACTCAGTTGTTTTAGGTGTTGATGTTGAGATAGGAGGAACTGATCAAACTTTTAATATGTTAGCCGGGAGAACTCTTCAAGAAAGATTTAATAAAAAACAGAAGTTTGTAATTTCCACACCTCTACTTGAAAACCCAAAAACAGGAGAAAAGATGATGAATAAAAGTACAGGGCAATATATAGCAATTTTAGAAGAACCAAATAATATGTTTGGAAAGGTTATGGCTCTCCCTGATGAGGTGGTTGTTAATTTAATTAAACATTGCACGCATGCAACAATGGAAAAAGTAGAAGAGATACAAAAAAAAGTAGAGAAAGGTGACTCTCCTAAAGAAGTAAAAGAAGAGGTTGCTTTCGAGGTTGTAAAAACATATCACGATGAAAAGTTAGCAATTAAAGCAAAAGAAAACTTCAATAAACTTTTTACAAAAAAAGAAATATCGGATGACATTGTTGAGTTTAACGTAGAGAAAGGAAAAAAAATAATGGACTTCGTGTTAGAAAAAAAGATGTTTTCATCAAAATCTGAATTTAGAAGATTGGTAGAGCAGGGGGCGGTTTCTGTTTTTGAGGGAGAAAAAATTGAAGATCCAAACTATGAATTAGATAAAAACGAAGTTATAAGAATAGGGAAGAAGAATATATTTAAGATTGTGATGAAATAAAAAAAGGCGACCTTTGTCGCCTTTTTTACCACTCTAATTTTGCATCATCAAAGGAGTCAAAATCTACTTCGTCATCATCCTCATCATTCAGACTGGTTGTATTATCTTCATCAAAAAGACTGTCGTCTGACAATACATCATCATCGTTTTCGTCAAGAACATTTTCTTCGAACATTTCTATTTAAAAAATTATTTTAATAACTCTTGAGACAAAAATAACAAAAATAAAAAAGAGTGCAAGTTCCCCGAGACTGTGGAAAAGATATTTGTCTTTAGTTTGTTTGATTTTGAAAAATAAAATGGTACTTTAATAAAGAAAGGACATTGTTATGAGAGTAAATAGAAATTCAAGCATCACAGTTGCGACCTTAGGTATTTTTATTTCACCGCTTTGTATGGTGTCTTCGAGAGAGGACAACCCTATTACTGAAACCGACGGAGATATGTGGTTAAGGAATAAATTGTATGTATCTATCGAAGAAAATTTAAATCGATTAAGTAGTTTCGGTAATATGGATGCTGCGCCATTCGAGGAAGACCTTTGTTCAAAAACTGTTTACAAGACAGGGTCAGTAGGTGGTTTTCAGAGACCACCCAAAAAAATTCTCCCAAAAGGAGATAGAAAAAAATTTCATTAGAAGTTTTTAATTGTGAGTCAAAACACACAAACCAACCCCAATAGCATCATACTCATCATCGAGCATGATGCTTTTTTTATTTAAATCTATAAGTAGTGGAATCATTTTTATAACTGCTTTTTTGTCACTATTTCCATAACCTGTCACAGCTATTTTTATTTCTTGTGGGGAAAGTTCTACGACTGTTAATCCATGTTTTTTTGCGAGGGCAAGTATGACACCTCTTGATTCTGCAACCTTCATTGCTGTTTTTACGTTTGCATTAAAAAATAATGTTTCTATCCCAAGGTGTGAAGGTTTGTATTTATTCAGTATTCTTTCAATTTCAATATGTATTTGAGAAAGCCTTTCCGCATGTTCGTCTTTAGGAGAAGTCTTAAAACATTCCGAAAAAACAAGTTTAGGTTTGCTTGTTCCGAGCGAAGCCGAGGAAGGAGTTTTTTCTATAACAGAAATGCCTAATCTTTCGTATCCTGGATCTATACCTAAAACTATCATAATAAAATTATAACATTGCCTTTAGTACATCACCCCCACTTACACGTACGTTACATCTCCAACTTCCAACTTCACGCACCAAAAACCCAACCGTCATCCTGCAAAAACCCGTCATCCCTGCCTCCGCAGGAATGACGGAGGAATAAGATCGAGTGTATTTAGAAAGATCAAAATCTCTAACCCAAATTAGAAGCGTTTGTGAAAACATTTTGAACATCTTCATTCTCTTCAAATTTTTCTATAAGAGCAGATAGTTTTTCTAGGTCAGAGTCAGATAGTTCGACTGTTGTGTTTGCTGTCCATTCAAACCCTGTCTTTGTAAATGCCCAAGAGGCTGCTCCTGGTTGAGCAAGTTCATATCCTGACTTTGAAAGAATGTGTCTAATTTCTCCAGCAATTCTATTTTTGTTGTCTGAAAGAGTTTCTACAATCACTGCACATCCTCCTGGACCATATGTTTCATATGTTGAAGGTTCCATTGCTGCAGTATCTTTATCTGTTCCTTTTTTTACAGCTCTTTCGATCGTATCTTTTGTCATATTCTCCTTTTTGGCCATCTCTATAACTGTCGCAAGTCCTGGAGAATTTACATCACCATTACATTTTTTAGATTCTGAGGTTATAAGTTTTGAAATTCTAGAAAATACATTACTTTTCTTTGCATCATTTGCTGCTTTTTTGTGTTTTATTTTTGAAAATTTATTGTGTCCTGACATAATGGTTAAATAGTAAACAGGGAAGGGTAAAAAGTCAAAAAATGTATGAATAACACACATCTTTGTCATCTCAGATTTAGTCTGGAATACATGCCTCCGCAAAAGATCCGGCGTGTAGAAATCCTTTTTTATTAATTTAAAAACTTGGGTCCCCGGGTTAAACCCGAGGATGACGACCGACTTACTTTTCTAGAAATCCTTTTGGAATATCAATATTCAAATGATTAAAAGTTTTTTCTGTAATAATTCTCCCTCGAGAAGTTCTTTCAATAAGGCCAAGTTGAATAAGGTATGGTTCATGAAAATCCTCAATAGTTCCGATTTCTTCTGAAAGAGATGTTGCGAGAGTACTTGCTCCAACCGGACCGCCTTTGTATTTATCAGCAATTGTCACAAGAATATCTCTATCTGCTTTTGAAAGGCCTAGCTCATCTATTCCAAGCATTTCAAGAGTTTCAACAACAGTATCTTTTGTTAATGCTGTTTTATTTATTTGAGCAACGTCTCTACATCTTTTAAGTAGGTAGTTTGCAGTCCTTGGTGTGAAACGACTTCTTTTTGCAATTTCTTCTGCTGCTGATTCCTCTATTTCAACACCGAGAATTTTGGAAGATCTTTGTAGGATTCTTTTAATCTCTTCTTGTGTGTAGAATTCAAGCTTAAAAACTCCTCCAGAAAACCGTGACCGTAGAGGAGATGAAACACTAGATATTTTTGTTGTTGCAGCAATGAGTGTGAAAGGGGGGAGTTCAAGCTGGATAGTTCTTGCAGATGGACCTTTTCCTAAAATTATATCTAAATTACCTGATTCCATCGCTGGATATAAAATTTCTTCAATAGATTTATTTAATCTGTGAATTTCGTCTATAAAAAAGACATCTCCTGGTTCTAGATTTGTTAAAATAGAGGCCAAATCACCAACCCTTTCGATTGATGGACCAGATGTTATTTTTATTTGCTTTTTTGTATGCTTTGCTATAAGATGGGCGACGGTTGTTTTTCCTAGTCCTGGAGGACCATAAAACAATAAATGCTCAGGAGGATGATTTCTTTCTTCTGCAGCCCGAAGAAGAATACTTAAATTCTTTTTCATGTGTTCTTGACCTATATAATCATCAAAATTATCAGGTCTAAGTTTCTGATCTAGGAAAACATCTTCTTTTTGAGAGCTTTCGAAACTATCATTTTGTTTTGCTTTAGGGCTTGACATTGTAAAAAATTGTGATAGAGTATATTCAACCTTAAGAAAGGAACACAGTATTTTAAAAACTAAATCGAAACCATAAATCTCTAAGCAACGCTTTTCTAGGCTGATCTTCGTGGACGTTTTGGTCCTTTTCTTTACGAACTGGTGCTGAGACCATCCATAGAAATTTGTCCAGATCATTTATATGTTACAAAAAAGCTTGTTTAGAGATTTATGATTTTGATTTTATAGAACTCTTGCCTTCAATACTATCTAATACTACTAAAAAAACAACTGGTCACAGTTGTTTTTTTGTTTCCTTTTTAAGATCTTTATAGTTTAAGGTCTTTTTCAAGCAAATCATCATTTGTAAGCTCTTGAAAATTGTTTTCTTCGCTTGGTGTAGTTGCATGCACCTCTCTTTTTTCAAAATTTACAACTCTCTCAACTTCTTCGATACTTGTTTGTCCTCGAAGTGCTTTTATTATGCCATCTTGGGACATATCCATAATTCCCTGATCTTTTGCTGCATTTTTAACCTCCCTTGCTGATGGATTCATTTGAAGAATTTCCTCAACTTTTGTATCCGATTTAACCGCTTCAAGAATAGCAATTCTCCCACTGTATCCTCGACCGTTACATGTTTGGCAAGATTCTCCTGGGCCATAAAACTTTTCTGACCATTCCTCTACAGGATTTTTAATTTCATCATAAATAGACTTAAGTATTGCAAGTTTTTCTTGAGGTATTGAAACCTCCTTTTTACAATCAGGACAAAGTTTTCTAACAAGACGCTGAGCGATGGCAATGTTGATTGCAGAAGTTAGAACTTTTGGATTAATTCCAAGATCAATAAGTCTTGTAAAAGCACCAGCTGCTGTGTTTGTATGAAGAGTAGAGAAAACAAGATGACCTGTTAGTGATGCTTGAATAGCTGTTTCTGCTGTATCAAAATCTCTTATCTCCCCAACCATGATTACATCGGGATCTTGCCGAAGTGCACTCTTTAGTCCGTTTGCAAAATCGTAACCTTTCTTTTTATCAACTTGGGTTTGAACAATACCTTTAAGATGGTATTCAACCGGGTCTTCGATTGTAATAATTTTTATTTCAGGAGAATATTTATCCCTCATAAAAGCATAAAGAGTTGTTGTTTTTCCAGACCCTGTTGGTCCAGTGTTTAGAATTAGACCGTTTGGTTTTGCAACTTCTTCTTTAAATATTTCCAAAAGATAAGGCTCTATTCCAAGGTCTTTTAGTTCTGTTTGAATAGAAGTGGGGTTGAGTATTCTAAGAACAATAGATTCACTGAATGAACCAGGAATAATTGATGATCTGATTTCAATACTAGTTTCTTTGAATTTAATTGAAAATCTACCATCCTGAGCCTGGTCTTTTATATTTAGTTTCATTCCAGAAAGAAGCTTGATTCTTGAAAGAAGAAGTTTAAAAGTATCGTTATCAAAAGTCGCAATATCCGCCAAAACACCGTC
>CAZPRI010000015.1:0-14454 GCA_964589635.1 uncultured Candidatus Saccharibacteria bacterium
AGGGGTTCATTTAAGTGAATACAGAGCTCGATACTTTCTTCTAGAATAAAAGAGAAGTAGTCATGAAAGGATACGATAAAGTCCTTGTCATTTGTCTTACTAACAAGTGTCTCGTATAGAATCCTTTCTTTTGAGAGATTTTGTGCCATATTCCTAGTATACAAAACATCTCAAAAATTGGCATTTGTTGGCATTTGAGACCCCGACTCACTTGTCTCAGGGGAGCACTGTTTAAACCCCTCAAAAAGCCTTATACTGCTTGTAGCCGTGGGTACTTAACTCACATGGCCCGCCGAGAATATAAAATATCGGATTTGATTAAGATATACTTACTAAGCAGTTTCTTTCAGTATTTATTCTTGTATTTTTGAATACTGACAATTAAATTCCAAGAAAAGTAAATTAATATATACTATTCGCATGTTTAAGAAACTACTAAAAGTAATAGTAATAATTTTTGCCATCATAGGTTTTGGTCTTGTTGGTGTATATTTTGCAGTGAGATTTGGGCTTACAAATACAAGTGGAGTAATAGATCAGCAAAGCGATTCTTTTATTAAAGAAGGAGAAAATAGTTTGAATAACGATGATGTAGAAGAGTATATTGAGCCTCAATTTAAAACATGGAACAGTACATACGAGTGGGAGATTATTAGGAGTGCTTTATTGAAGGATGTCGATGTGATTTATAGGGCTTCTAATGATTCTGGGGTTTCTTCACGAATAATAGTTTCTCAACTTGTTGTCGAACAACTTCGTCTGTTTTTTTCTGAACGACAGGCGTTTAAAAAATGGTTTGAGCCTTTGAAAATATTAGGAAGTCAGACTCAATTTTCTTGGGGAGTTATGGGAATGAAGGAGGAAACAGCGATTCTCGTCGAACAACATCTAAAAGATAAAAATTCAGAATTTTATTTAGGTGAATCGTATGAAAATATTTTGGATTTTAAAACCGAAGATGTAAAGAAAGAAAGATTCGCACGTATGACAGATCAGGATGATCATTATTTTAGTTACTTGTACGCAGGATTATTTATCAAACAAATAATTTCGCAATGGGAAAAAGCGGGTTATGATATTTCAAATTCACCCGAAATTATTTCTACAATATATAATCTTGGTTTTTCTAGATCGATTCCAAAAAGTGATCCAAAATCTGGAGGAGCACAGATAGATATCGATGGCATAAATTACAGCTTTGGATCACTTGGCGGAGAATTTTATTATTCTGCTGAGATGGTTTCTGAGTTTGGTAGATAATACTAGAGAAAAGATATAATATAGTAAGTATATAATAAGTATTTATAATTAACTTAATCAAATATGCATTGGTATTTAAAAGTATTAAAAAATTACGCAACGTTCAGTGGTAGAGCTCAGAGGAAGGAATTCTTGATATTTACATTGTTTGTGGTTATTTTCTCAGTTCTCTTGGGTATTATTGATTCTGTATTAGGATTCAATTTTAACGAGATAGGTATTTTAAATACGGTCTTCCTTTTCCTTATGTTGGTTCCTTCTCTCGCTGTAACAGTAAGAAGATTACATGATACAAATAGAAGTGGTTGGTGGTTATTTATCTCATTGGTACCTATTGTTGGAGGTCTAATTCTTATTTATTGGGAGGTTAAAAATGGAGACGTAGGAGAAAACAGATTTGGTCCAGATCCAAAAGGCTTTGTGGAGGAGAGAGAAATTGATGTAAAAGAGATGGATACTGATTCTTCAGTAGAATAATATTCTAAAATATTGTTATAATAAGGATATAAAATTAATTTAAAATTAGCATGTTTGATACAAGTATATTTGCAGCTGCAGGTTTGGGACTAGGAGTTGTTTTTGCAACTATTGTTTTTTGGTCAATCCTTTGGAAAGGTTTCGCTCTTTGGATTGCTGCAAGAGAAAAAAATAAAAAATGGTTTATTCCAATGCTTTTCATAAACACTGCCGGAATAGTCGAGATAGTTTATATTTTTGGCTTTTCTAAATGGGGACAAGAATTTTTTGAAAAAAGAAGAGAGGCAAAAGAGGAAAAGAAAAAGAAATAAAATTAGTGTGCAATCGTGAAGCATACTACCTTGGAGGCGCCAGAAGCTAAAAGCTTCTGGCGCCCTTCATTTAATGTCGCACCGGTTGTGTACACATCATCAATTAAAAATACTAATTTATTTTTAATGTCTGTATCGGAATCATTATTAAACTCAAAGGTATTCCTCAAATTTTTCAATCTTTCTTTTTTATTGTTTAGTTCATGTTGCGGTTTTGTCTTTATTTTTTTAAGTAATAATTCAGAAAGATCAAATACTTCAGGATTTAATTTCGATATTTTGCTAGCAAGCTCTTTTGCTTGATTATAACCTTTGTTTAAGTAGGTTGATTTATGTTGAGGGGTAAAAGTTATAGGGATTCGGTAATCAGTGGTGACAATATTTTCATCTAAAAGGTTCATAATTTCTAGGCTAAGTAATTCACTAAAGAGATTTATGGCGTGCTTATTTTTATTTTTTTTCAGTTCGTAAATAGCATCTTTTATGAAAGCATCTTTATATAAGAATATTGAATATATGTCACTACTTGAATCCGAGGTGTTTTTTGAGCAATTACTGTATATTTTTTCCACAGAAACAGTTCTAAGTATTTTTTCAACCTCGTTTGGAGGAAAAATTAGATCAATTATCAGGTTAAATACTTTTAATAACATTGTTCAATGATATAATTGATTCAATACTATATGGCTAATTTTCTTGACAACATTTTTAAAACTTTTTCAAAAAAATCTAAACAGAGTGTGTTAGGGGTTGATGTTGGTTCTGCATCATTGAAGGTAGTTCAGTTACGAAGAGATAAGGGAAAAGTGATTCTTGAAACCTATGGTGAGATTTCGCTTGGTCCATATGCAGACATAGAGATCGGGAGATCGACAAGACTATCTCCTGCAAAAATAGCTGAAGCTTTAGCAGATGTGATGAAGGAGGCAAACGTCTCAACGGTTGATTCTGCTGTATCTATTCCAATGCGATCGAGTATGGTATCAGTCATAAAATTGCCACAGATGTCAGAAAAACAAATCGCTCAAATGGTACCTATTGAAGCTAGAAAATACATTCCAGTTCCTATTCAAGAAGTTACTATTGATTGGTTTATAATTCCAAAGATGGATTCTGATTCTCAGTCGATCCAGAACGAAGAAGGTAAAAAAGTTCTTGCGACAGAAGTTTTGACTGTTGCAATACATAATGATGTTTTAAATGATTTCAGTAGTTTAGTTACTCAAGCAGGATTGAATACAAGTTTTTTTGAAATAGAAATGTTTTCAACTGTAAGAGCTGTCATTGACTCATCGGATAATAAGGTACCAATTATATTTTTTGATATGGGCGCATCATCGACTAAGCTATATGTTGCAGAAAGAGGGATAGTAAGAGAGTCCCACATTATTAATAAAGGTTCCCAAGACATAACTCTAAATATTTCAAAAGCCTTAAATGTGAATGTAGAGTATGCTGAAAAACTAAAGAGAAACTTTGGTAACAATAATACAGAGCAAGATCAAAAAATTGCTGAAGTTGTTGACCTGACCTTGTCACCAGTATTTTCTCAAGCTAATGCAACTATTCTAAGTTACGGAAGAAGGTACAATAAAACTATTTCAAAAATGATTCTTGTTGGAGGAGGGTGCTTATTAAATGGTCTCATTGATAAGGCTAATGAAAAGATAGGTATAAGGGTTGAAAAAGGTAATCCTTTTGAGAGAACTCTGGCTCCTGCATTTTTGCAAGATGTTCTAAAGGAGACTGGGCTTGCGTTTTCTACTGCAGTTGGTTTGGCTTTAAGGAAGTTGCAAGAGATGGAATAATCTTATAAACATTTTTTATTGATAAGTGGTTTGTTGTTTATATAAAAGAAGTTTATAATTAAGTAAATTATGGAAGGACAACCAAAAACATCTTTTATACCAAAGACTCCTTTGCAAACACAAACAAGTGGTCCTGTTATTTCAAAGAGCAAAAAAAGAAAAACAGTTTTTTCTTTTATCGGGGTGATTGTCTTTCTAGCATCAATTGCATCTATTGTTGGTGTTTATTTTTATAAATTCACTTTAGAAAAGAAAATTGAGGCGCAAGTCGAATCGTTGCAGACAACAAAGGATGAGTTTGATGAAAGATTCATTCAGGATGCAACAAGGTTAAATTCAAGAATAACTAACTCATTAAGTTTGTTGCAAAATCATATTTCTCCTTCTTCGATATTCTCTTTGTTGGAAGAATATACATTACAAACAGTATCTTTTGGAAATTTCTCTTTTGAGGACAATAAGGATGGTCAAATTAAAGTATATGGTTCTGGTGAATCGGCTAGGTTTGAATCAATTGTTCTGCAATCAGATTCATTTGGTGACAGTGGTTTTATGAGAAATGTTTTGTTTACGGATCTTGAGCCGGATACAGAAAGACAGACTATCCGATTCTCTTTCTCAGCAACGCTGGATCCAAGACTAATTCTTTATAGGAATTCTCTCTCAGATTCCTCTGAGGATCAAATTCAGGATGAAGTAATTAATACTGAACAATAATATGAAAAATCTTACACCAGTGATTTTAATACTAGTATCAATAGGAATGTTCTTTATTCTTTTTGATCCACGTTATAATGAGGTTAAAGAATTACAGCAGGAAATTCAGGAAAATAATGAAACCTTGGATCTTGCTAAACAACTTAGAGAAAAGAGGGATATTTTGAGGGATAAGTATAATCAGATTTCTAATGATGAAAAACTAGAACTTCAAAAACTTCTTCCTGACACCGTAGATAATGTGAGACTTATTATTGATATTAATAATATTGCTAAAAAGTACGGTATCTTGATTCAAGATATTGCAGTTGCTTCTGATGACGATGAGATTGATGATAGGACTGGAAAAATTCAATCATTGGATTCTGAATTTGAAGGTATAATAGATGATGTGAATATTGAGTATGCCGACACATCAAAGATTGGAGTGATTTCATTTTCATTTTCTGCAACTGCCCAGTACACAGTTTTTCTAGAATTTCTGAAGGATCTTGAGGAAGCACTTAGAATCGTGGATATTAGAAGTCTTGAGATAGAAAGAGATAGTGAAAACATCTTCTATACATATAGAGTTAATTTAGATACATACTGGCTAAAATAATATGACACCAAAATTAAAAAAAATAATAATAGTGATCGTTCTACTTGTAATTTCTTTTTTTGTATATTCAAATTTTATTAAAAAAGATAGTCAACCTACAGAATTAATTTCAGGAGCTAGAGGTCTTACTAGTACAAGGAATTTAGCAGAGATTCAGGTTTTAGGTACTCAGATCACACAAGCCCTGATTCAAATTGAATCCTTAAGTCTTGATAGAGAAATTTTTAATAATTCTATTTTTAGATCATTGAATGATAGAAGTGAACCTATTGGTTCAGAACCAATAGGTAGATCAAATCCGTTTGCACCTTTGGGTCAGAACTTTTCTGAGCAATCCTCTGTAACAGATTCAGCAGAAGATGATTCTCTTGAGGAAGTTCAGGTTCAAGATACTACTGATACAGAAACAAATATTTAAGTAGAAAAAAGGAGGTAAAATATATAAAATAAATGAGTTTAATTAACTTTTTAGCAAGTCAAAACATAATACCCAAGGAGCAAATCCCTTCAATGAAGGAGAGAATTAATACTGGACAGATAACATTAGAAGGGGCATTAACTGAAATGGGTATGAATGCTCAACAGGTTCTAGAGAAGAAAGGAGAGTATTACAATGTTCCATATAAAAATCTATCGGACGTGAATGTTTCCTTTGATATTTTAAGATATGTTCCAGAAGAATCAGCTATACATTATAAGTTTGTTCCTATTGGTATGTCTGATGGATTCCTTGAGGTAGGAATTGTGGATCCTGAAAATATTGAAGCGAGAGATGCACTTTCTTTCATCTCATCAAAAGAAAATATCCCTTTTAAACTTTTCTTGATTTCAGATAAGGATTTTTTGAAAATATTGGATACATATAAAGGTTTATCTGGACAAGTTACTCAAGCCCTAACTGAACTTGATACTGAATATACTCAAGAGGAGCAAGAGCTAAGAAAAGAAATGGAAAAACCTGTGAAGGGACAGGCAGTCAAAATTGTTGAGGATGCTCCTGTTACAAAAATTGTTGCGACAATAATGAGGTATGCTGTTGAAGGAGGAGCCTCTGATGTACACATCGAGCCAATGTTTGATAAAATCAGAATTCGTTTTAGGGTCGACGGTGTTTTAAATACAAGTCTGATCCTGCCTCTAAAAGTTTTAGATGCAGTGATTGCAAGAATTAAAATTCTTTCAAAAATGAAACTCGATGAAAAAAGAAAACCACAAGATGGTCGTTTTCAAGCGAAAATAGAGGGAAGAAAGGTCGACTTTAGAGTTTCTACATTTCCAACTAATTCAGGAGAAAAAGTCGTGCTCCGAATTTTGGATCAACATAAGGGTATCAGGAGACTAAGTGAGATTGGTTTGTCCGACAGGTACTATAAGATGATCATGGATGCCATTAATAGACCATATGGTTTAATACTAATTTCTGGGCCAACAGGTTCTGGAAAATCAACCACACTCTATTCATTCCTTCAAGAATTAGATACAGATACAAAAAATGTCCTTTCTCTAGAGGATCCTGTTGAGTATTCAATCGATGGAGTATCTCAATCTCAGGTTAGAGCAGATATCGAATACACATTTGCTAATGGTCTTAGAACTACTCTTAGGCAAGATCCAGATATTATTATGGTGGGGGAGATTAGAGATGGTGAAACTGCTAAGCTTGCAATTCAAGCTGCTCTTACTGGTCACTTAGTTTTCTCAACAATTCACACCAATACATCAACTGGTATTGTACCTAGACTTATTGATATGGGAGTTGATCCATATCTTATTCCTCCAACTCTAATCCTAGGTGTTGGACAAAGACTTGTGAAAAAGATTTGTCCTGGATCAGGTGAGATTATACAAGTAGATCCAAGTATGAGAGCAATGATTGATAAGCAGTTTGAGGATGTTCCTGAAGAATTCAAAAAAGAACTTGGTATCTCTGCGACTGAGATGTTGAAAATAAAATCTACACCAGAGTGTCCAAATGGAACAAAAGGAAGAGAGGCTGTGTTTGAAATGTTTAAGATGGATAGGGATATTGAAAAAGTTATTCTAGAAAACCCTGTTGAGTCAGCAATTTATGATGTAGCAAGAAAGAAAGGATTGGTTACTATTAAAGAGCATGCAATAATTAAGGCACTTGAAAAAATTATTCCTTATGAAGAAATTAACACTCTTTAATGTTATAATGTAAAAAATTATGGAAGAAGAAAAGAAAAAAATTTTAATAGTGGATGATGATAAGTTTCTTAGAGAAATGTATGTTACTAAGTTTGCTGCTTCGAATTACAGTGTAGATTCTGCAGGTTCGGTAAGTGAGGCTGTGGAGAAAATTAAAGAGGGATTTGTTCCAGATATTTTGCTTTTTGATATTATAATGCCTGTTGAAGGCGGATGGGAACTTGCAAAATATATACAAGATGAGAATCTAATACCAAATGCTAAACGAATTGTTTTAAGTAATCAGGGAGAACAGTCCGATATTGATAAATCAAAAGAATTTGGTGTTCACGGATATATTGTAAAAGCATTAAATACTCCGAGTGAAGTTTTAGCACAGGTAAAAGATATTAGTACAAAATAATTATGAATTATAAAGAAACCCTAAAAACTCTTATAGAAAATGTCGTAAAGCAAGGAGGTTCTGATCTACACTTTTCTGAAGGAAGACATCCAACGATCAGAGTAAATCAGGATTTGGTTCCGATGCTTGATCATCCTATTTTATCAAAAGAAGATACAAAAGGTCTTTTGAAGGAAATGATTACTGAAAATGATGTTGCAAAATTCGTTGAGGATTTTGAATTAGATTTTGCATATGAAAATGAAGAAAAGCATAGGTTTAGGGGTAGTGCTTTTGTACAACAGGGTAAAGTTGGTGTTGTTCTTAGGCTCATTCCAAAAAATATTAAAACCCTAGACGAATTGGGCATTCCAGAGATTGTGGTCGACTTTGCAAGAAGAAAGCAAGGGTTCTTCTTGGTGGTTGGTCCAGTTGGGCAGGGAAAATCTACTACTCTTGCTGCGATGATTGAACTTATTAATCAGGAAAGAACAGAGCATATTATTACTATTGAAAGACCGATTGAGTATGTATATGAACAAAAAAATTCAATAATTGATCAAAGAGAGATTCCTGCGGATTCAAAAACATTTGAATCAGGATTGAATGGTACTTTTAGACAGGATGTTGATGTTATTTTGGTTGGAGAGATGCGAGGAAAAGATACTATTCAAGCAGCTGTTACTGCTGCTGAAACAGGTCACCTTGTTTTTTCAACTCTCCATACAAATAATGCATCACAAACAATTGATAGAATTATTGATTCGTTTCCAGCTGAACAACAGGATCAAATTAGACTACAACTATCGTCTTCTTTGATTGGGATTTTTTCTCAAAGACTTATTCCTAGGATTTCAGGAGGGTTGATTCCTGCATATGAATTGTTGATTAATAATAGTGCAGTTTCTAATTTAATTAGAGAAAAGAGGACTCATGAAATAGACACTGTTATTGAAACTGGTTCGGAGAGCGGTATGATTGATATGAACAGAGTTCTTGCTGATTTAGTTAGAAGGGGTGAAATAACATCAGAAGATGCGTTTAAATATTCATTTAGACCAAATGTTCTTCAAAAATTAATTTAAACATATGCCATTATTTCAATACAAAGTAATAGATAAAGAAGGAGAGCAGAAGAGTGGAACAATTGAAGCTTTGAATGTTGATGTTGCTATTTCTTCTCTACAAAGAAGGGATTTTGTAATTTCAGAAATAGGAGAAGCTGGTAAAGGTTCACTGTTAAACATGAATCTATCTTTTTTTGAGAAAGTTAGTAATAAAGATATTGTTATTTTGTCTAGACAGTTGGCGACATTGTTTGAAGCTCAAGTTTCAGCTCTTAGAATTTTTAGATTGCTGGCTTCAGAAAATGAAAATCCAAAACTTTCTAGAAAGTTGAATGAAGTAGCAGAAGCATTGCAGAGTGGTTCAACTATTTCAGGTGCCTTGGAAAAACATGATGATGTTTTCGACGCTTTTTATATCTCAATGGTGAAGGCTGGAGAAGAGACTGGAAAACTTGATGAGACTTTTATTTTCTTGGCTGACTATTTGGACAGAACATATGAGGTTAACCAAAAGGCAAAGAATGCATTTATCTATCCTTCTTTTATTTTGTTTACCTTCGTTACTGTTATGGTATTGATGCTTACAATGGTGATCCCAAAAATTTCTTCAATTTTGGTTGAATCAGGTCAAGAGGTTCCTGTATATACAAAGGTGGTTATAGCACTTTCTGGCTTCCTGGTTAACTATGGATTTTTTATTGTTGCTGCATTAGTGGTTGGAATATTTTTCCTTATTAAATTTGCAAAAACTGATTCAGGAAAGGATGTACTGGATGGTTTGAAATTATCTACACCATATGTTGGTACGCTTTATTCAAAATTATTCTTATCAAGAATTTCAGACAACTTGAACACAATGCTTTCATCAGGAATTCCTATGGTTAAGGCTCTCGAACTAACAAAGACTGTTGTTGATAATAAAGTTTTCTTAAATGCCATAGAAGAATCTATTGAAGATGTTAAAGGGGGAGCTCCTCTATCGACAGCCTTTGGAAAACATGAACAATTCCCAGGTATTTTGATTCAAATGGTTAAGGTGGGAGAAGAAACAGGAAATCTAGGAAATATTTTATCTACACTTGCTAAGTTCTACAGTAGAGAGGTTATTAACGCCGTTGATGTTCTTGTTGGGATGATCGAGCCCGTGATGATTATCATGCTTGCTCTTGGTGTTGGAACCCTTTTGGCTTCTGTTTTGATCCCTATTTACAACATTTCTTCAGGATTTTAAAAGTTGAATTTAGTACTCAAAAAAGCTACTATTACCCTCATGTCAGACACTAAATATATTCCAACAATTGGACTCGAAATACATGCTGAATTAAAGACAAATACAAAAATGTTTTCTAATTCTAGAAACAATTCTGATGAGGAAAATCCTAACACAAACATAAATCCAGTTGATGTTGCTCATCCAGGAACACTCCCAACTATAAATAAGAAGGCTATTGAGCACATGATAAAGATTGGGCTTGCAGTTGGTGGTGAGATAGCAGACTACACAGAATTTGATAGAAAAAATTATTTTTATCCAGATATACCAAAAGGTTATCAAATTTCACAATTTAAATATCCAATAGTTTCAGGAGGAAAAGTTCATGGAGTTGAAATTACACGAATTCATTTAGAAGAAGATACTGGACTTTCAAAACATGATAGGGGGGACTTTTCACTTGTTGATTTTAATAGGGCTGGAATTCCTTTGATGGAACTTGTTACAGAGCCTGTGATTCATTCAGCTGAAGATGCTTCAGCTTTTGCAAAAGAGTTCCAAATGATTCTAAGATATCTTGGTGTTGCTGATGCTAATATGGAGAAAGGAGAAATGAGAGTTGAGGCAAACATCTCTGTCTCAGATGATCCAAATAGGCTCGGGACAAAAGTAGAAGTGAAAAATCTTAACTCTTTTAAAGTTGTAGAAAAGGCAATTAATTTTGAAATTAAAAGAATGACGAGATTACTTGAAGAAGGGAGGGGAGAAGAGATTGTTCAAGAGACAAGAGGTTTTGATGAGAGCAGACAAAAGACTTTCTCACAAAGAGTGAAAGAAACTTCGGATGACTACAGATATTTCCCCGAGCCCGATCTACCTAAAATGAATCTACATAAATTCTTTAGTTTAGAAGAAATTAGAGAAAATCTACCAGAACTTCCTGTACAAAAAAGAGAAAGGTTTAAAAAGGATTATGGCATAAAAGAAGCTGATATTGAATTATATATATTTGAAAGAGAGTTATCTGATTTTTTTGAAGAGGTTGTAAAAGTTGGTGATTTATCAAAAGATGATGCAAAAACTGCTTCAAACTATACCCTTTCAGATGTAGTTTCTTTGATGAAAGATGGTGGAGATGTCCCAGATATAAAACATTTCTCTACTCTTATAAAGATGATTTCAGAAGATAAAATTTCTTCCAGGGCTGCTAAAGATATTTTAAGTGTTTTGGTAAAAGATAAAAATATTGAACCAGAAAAATATGCTGAAGAAAATGATTTAATGCAAAAAGATAATTCTGATGAATTAAAACCTATACTTGAAGAAATACTTTCAAATAATGACTCAGTTGTAGAGGATTATAAAAAAGGTAAGGAAAACGCTTTAAAATTTTTGATGGGCCAGGTAAAGAAGGAGACAAAGGGGAGTGCAAATCCAAAAAAAGTTGAAGAGATGTTAAAAGATTTAATTAAATAAAAATGTCAAAAGAAATAATTAAAAAAGAAAAAAAAGACAAAAAATATTATTTTGTTTCAGGCCTTCCAAGATCTGGTTCTACATTACTTGAGAACATTTTAGCCCAGAATCCTAAGTTTCATGCAACAGCAACTTCAGGAATTATGGATGTTATGTTTGCTACTAGAAACAACTGGAGTCAAATGATCGAGTTCAAGGCTGCCCCAAATGATGGAGCTTTGATAAGAGTAATGCGTGGCATTTTGGAGTCCTATTATGCAGATATAGATAAAGATGTAATTTTTGATAAATCTAGAGGCTGGCTTTCACAAATTGAAATGGCTGAGGCTGTTTTGGGCCATAAGATAAAAATTCTGGCACCAGTTAGAGACATTAGAGATATTGTCGCTTCCTTTGAAAAATTATGGAGAGAAAATGCTCCTTACAGGCAACTATCCCAGGAGAGAGGAAACTATTTTGGATTTCAAACATTGAAGGGGAGAGTGGATACTTTTCTTGATGGAGGTCAGGCTCTTGGTCTTGCATATAATAGGCTAACTGATGCAATAAAGAGAGGATTCTCAGACAGAATATTGTTAGTTGATTTTGATGATTTGACTAATTCTCCTGAAGAAACAATGAAAACTGTCTATAATTTTTTAGGTGAAGATTACTATAAGCACGATTTCAACAATGTAGAACAGGTTACTTTTGAAAATGATGAGGTGCATGGAATAAAGGATCTGCATAAAATAAGAAAAAAAGTTGAACCATTAGAGCCCAGATGGCCCGAGATTCTAGGCAGAGAGTACGAATATTTGGGAGAGATGAATTTTTGGAAGAGAAGGTAAGTGTTGATGATGTAAAAGAAAAGCGGCGACCCTTCGGGTCGCCGCTTTTTATTTTTATTCCTCTAATGCTTTTTTAATTTCTTCAACATCAAAAAGCTCGTTTGTATCATAAGGACATTCATGGAGTGTCCCTGTTAGATTATATAAGTCTAAATATGAATCTATTTTATGTCTAAACTTCTTTTTTGCATTTGGAACTATATTGGTATGCATTGCATAACCGAAAACTTCAGGTAAGTGACCGACCCAGGTAACAACAGACTTTTTCCCAACCCCTGCTGCTACGTGCTGACCAACAGAATCAATTAGCAATAATTTATCAGCAAATTGAAATGAACACAGCATTTCTCTAAGGTTAAAATCTATAAAAGGTGCATTTTCTAATGGGTATTGATCTTTCCTCCTTATGTGGACTGTTTCATAACCTTTCTGTTTCATGTGATCTACAACCTTTTGGGCGATAGGTAGGGGTAGATCTCTTGTCCATGAGATTGGAATTTCTTGATTAGCGGCACCACCAGAAACTTGAATGAAAAATAATTTTCCTTTAGGTAATTTTTGCTTTACAATCGAATTCTCTTCTTCGGTGAAATATAGTTTTGGATTTGCTCCATTGTATTTAATATTAAACATGTGGCACCACGTTTCTATCAAGTGCTCTCTCTTGTAAATATAGTTTTGATGTAGGTATGGATCATTTGCTAAAAACAAAACATCTTTATCTTTTATGTAGTTTTTATAAAAAGTATCATCCTCTGTAAAATCTATAACTGCATTTATGTCTGGATTATTCTTCCATACTGCAGTATGGGGGTTTGCAACAGTTATTTCAGAATCAGGGTATTGATCTCTAATAGAATTAACAACAGCTGTAGCTATGATGTTTTTACCGACTCCTCCGGAAATACTAAATACAATATTTTTTTGTTTTTTGTTTTTTTTCATATTACAAATCTAATACTTTTATTATTTCATCGGCATTATAGGTACCTCTCATTGAGACAGGTCTTTCTAATATCTTTCCTTTGATATCAAAAAAAGGCGAATAGGTGTCTAGAGTGTCTTTAATATTTTCTGTTATTTTTCCTTTAATATTTTTGTGTAATGAGTAACTATTTGTTTCTGGAGAAGTACTTAGAAAAGTAACAACTGCTTGCTTATTCACAGCAGCACAAGCATGACTGATATAAGAATCAACTACCAATATTTTATTTATATTTTTCAGTCCGGCCAGTAATACTCTTAAGTTCAATGATAGTGTAGTCGCACCCATTATTCCAGGTTGATTCTGATTTCTTAGCTGAAGCACAAGGTAGCCTTTCTTAATAGCTACATCTGAAATTTTTTGTAAAATTTCAATTGGTACATCCTTAGTCCAGTCGAAGTTTAAGTTAGGAAATCGAGGGAACACTTCATTTCCCTGGATTAGAAGGAGAGGTCTGTCTGATTTTAGTAATCTCCAAGCAACTTCTTCTTCTCTTTGTGTAAAGTAAATTTTAGGTAATGAATTGTTGTATTGTATCCCAATAATTTCGCACCAGATCTCAACCAACGGTTTCTTATTGTAAATGTAGTCAGAACCTAAGTGAGGATCATGTGCAAAAATTTCACTATCTTTATTTTCCACAAAATCATCATAAAAATATGGAGAATCTCCTAACTTGTACACCCTGAAAACATCTGGATTATGCAGCCAAATTTCTGGAAAATTTGTTGTAACTATTACTTTTTTTCTGGGTATGTTTCCTTGTAGGAATTTACAACCATTGTTGCGATGAGGTCTTTTTCTGGAGTTCCGTTTATATGAAAAATTGAGTAATTAGGTGTATTCATGATTGTTTTTAGAATAATACAAAGACTACTCAAAGTCTATTTTAAAAAACTTTTTCCCACACAAAATAACCTTCAACCTCCACCACCACTCGCCATCCCTACCACTCACCTCCGTCATCTTCTGGTAATAAACCCCAACGTCACCCTCCGCAACTTCCATCCGTCATCCCCGGGTTAAACCCGAGGATTACGAAAGTTTTTGGTTAGAGGGTGACTATGTGCTTGTATCAGAACTACATAAATACTTTTCCACACAACCTCTCCATAAACGGGGGGGGGGAAGAACTCAAAACACTGATATAATAAATAC
>CAZPRI010000016.1:0-13903 GCA_964589635.1 uncultured Candidatus Saccharibacteria bacterium
GAGGTTGGTGTTTCATCATTCAATCCAATTGTTACTCAAAGGACTGCGAAACAAAATTCTATAATCAATGAGGACCGATTAAAGAAAATTTTAGTCGAGGCAACTGAGCAGTCAGAGAATTCTTTCCTCCCCCAAATGAACACTGTCTCTACACTAGATAAAGTTATTCAAAATTTAAATCCAAAAAATACTTTTGTGTTTCACACGAAAGGAGAACTGTTAAACATATGTGATTTGAAATTTTTTTCAGAGACAAATATTATAATTGGTCCGGAAGGAGGGTGGGCCGAAGAAGAACTAGAAACACTAAAAGACAAAAAATTTAGTTTCTACAAAGTTGGTGAAGGAGTCCTTAAAACTGAAACCGCAGCGATCGTTATTCCGTTTTTGTTTTTGGCAAATTGATATTTTAATAGAAAAAGCGGCGACCGAAGGTCGCCGCTTTTTCTATTTCTTTAGAAGTTCTTTATAACTTCTTTAGAACTTTTTTGTATACTATTTTCAATTAAAGATTGTCTAAGAAGTCAAAAACTTTTTGGTTTGATAGAACGTTAGTCACATAAACTCTTGCAACGTTTTCGTCTACATCTTGGTGGTGGTTTTTTAGATTTTCTACCTCCTTCTCAATTTCTTTTTCGTCTGCTTTTATTTTTTCTTCTCTAGCAATCTTTGGAAGTATTAGATTCATCTTTGCTCTTTTTTCAGCATCAGCTTTCCATTCTTTTTTCAGATCTTCTTCTGTTTTTTTAATCTCATTTAAGTACTCTTCAAACTTCATCTTGAACCCCTCAACCTTTGCTTTAAACTCATGAAGCATTCTTTCCTGTTCTTCTTGAATCAAAACTTCTGGCATTTGTATTTCTGATTCAGAAATTATTTTTTCCATAATCTCCATTCTTCTTTTTTGAGACAGGTGTGTTTTTTTATCTACAGAAATATTTTCTTTTAATTTATTTTTGAAGTCTTCTACATTTTTAAAGTCTCCCAAAGTCTTAACAAATTCATCATCAAGTTCAGGTAGATCCTTCTCGCAGTCCTCACATTTTCCTTCTTCATCATGTTTATGTTCGTGACTTGCTTTTGCTCTACTTTTTCTCAGGTGCTCAATGTAGTCTTCAACTTCTTTTTCTGTCGCATCTGTATCTTTTGGTTTTTCAATTCCTTGTGCAATTTTTTTGTAGTCAGCGAGTTTTACCTCTGGCATTAAGGTTGCTTCAATTTTAATTTCAGGATCAGTATCTGGAACCAATTTCACAATTGAAATATTTGGCATTGTAATAACATTCATTTTTTCTTCTTCAAGAATTACTGGAACAATTGTATTGATTGCTTTGAAAGTATTCTTCTCCCAGATAGACACTTCTCCAACTTTTTCAATCACTTTATCTTGAGGAGCTTTCCCTTTTCTAAAACCATCAATCTCAACATCTTGTCGTAGATCAGAAATCGTTTGGTCCCGATGAGAGTTTACAAATTCTTTACCAATAGAAACTGTCATTGAAATAATTGAATCTTTTGGATCTGCTTTTTCTAAAACTTTGTATTTTTTATTT
Organism: uncultured Candidatus Saccharibacteria bacterium; assembly: GCA_964589635.1. Lineage (GTDB taxonomy): Bacteria > Patescibacteriota > Minisyncoccia > Phycocordibacterales > JAACPR01 > CAZUCU01. The sequence goes on from CAZPRI010000016.1 coordinate 1,554, forward strand.
TCGCTCATGTTTTTAAAATAAGAAGTAAAAAGTGAGAAGTGAGAAGTATCTATTTTGGCTTTCCTTCTCGCTTTTCGCTTTTCGCTTTTCTCTAATAATTAAGGGCAGTTTAACCAAATTAAAATATTTTGCAAATTAAAAACCCTTCGTTGTAACGAAGAGTTTTTTAAATACTAAAGTCTGCTAACAGGTGTTGGCATCTCAGGAATATTAATTCCTGCATCATGCAGAAATCTTTTACTTTCAGAATCCTCTCCAAAACAAGTATCGTGTTTTTGTGATGTTCCGCTTTCTTTATCACAGACTTCAGACAAGACAATTGCGACAACTCCATCAATAAGATCTCTTTCAGAGATTGCGTTCTTACTACTGACAAACTTAATCTGAATAGATCTTAAACCTTTCTTTCTATACACATCGCTTTCCTTAATTTCATCGACAAAAGCTTTTGTGACTTCTAGAAATATTGGTTCTGATTCTGGTAATTCAGCTGAACTTGGCAGGGCAGAGATATGGGCAAACCAGATTTCCTGTTCAGTCCCTATATTTAAGTAAACAGACTGAATCCAAGCATATGAACCAATCTTGAAATCTTCTAGATAACGTTTCCTACTAATCATTGGTCGAACAATATAGCTGACATATACACTTAAGACCACTGAGAACATAATCATCAGCCCTAGTTGTTGACCGTAGCTATTAAATTCTAATGTGCCCGATGATCCTTGAAAAGGAATAGGTGCCAAAATGAGCCCTGCTAACATAAAACAAAATATAACTATTTGAGCATAAAGCATCTTCCTTACGTTACTCTTTTTATAAAGTAGTTTTGTATTTTTCATTTTTTTGAACGGTTCCTATCGAGATTAAAATAAAAACACTCCGTGATCACGGAGTGTTTTTATTTAGTGTTTTTTGCCTGTTACAGATTACTGAATTCTTCATCTATAGCCTGAAGATCAGAGTCTATAGCCTCAAAATCTATTGCTTCCAACTCAGCGTCTATCTGATTCACGTCTTCAATAAATCCTTCCTCATTATCAGATTCCATAATTTCAGTATTTATTTTTTCTATCTGTGTGCTCCAAAAGTAAATACCTCCTATAGCAATAATGAAAATAATTATTATTGATCCAATTATTGGCCCGATTTTAGAATCTTTTTCTTGGAAAACAATTGCTTGTGGTTCTTTGTTTTCTCCTGGTACTTTATTTATATCTTTTTTTTCTTCCATATTTTATTATTTAACCTTCTAATTCAACCTCCTGACTAGATCTCTGAAAATTAATTTCATCTTTCATTGTAGAGACAAGGTTCCTAAAAGAATCTCTGATTTCTTTTATGTCATCTCTTACAGAAGAAGCTATGTCTTTTATTGCATCTTTTGAAACTTCTTCCTGTGCAAGCTCTTCATTAATTGACGATTCGGCTGAATCAATAACAGTTTTCACGGCCGCAATCTCATCCTTAATATCTTCTAGCAGGGCAGAAGTGTCACCTAAATCGATACCTTTTTCTTCGATCTCATTAATCTTTGCTTCAATCCTAGAAACAAATCCTTCGAGAGAAGCTACAACATTACTTAATGAGTTAGAAATGTTTTCAACTCTTTTTCCTACATTTTCTTTTCTTTGTTCAGTTAGTGCTTCTCTTCTATCATCTCTTCTTGCTCTAATTTCTTCAAACTTAGCTTCTCTCTCTTCCTTTCTATCTTCTATTTTCTCTTTTCGCTCTTCTTTTCTCGCTTCCATTTTTTCAATTCTTTCTTCTTTTCTCTGTTCCAAACCTTCAACTCTACCTTCTCTTCTTTGTTCAATGTTTTCAATCCTATCCTCTCTTTTCTCTTGTAGGTCGGCAACTCGTAGATCCTTTTTTTCCTGCAAATCACTGACTCTTAAATCCCTTTGCTCAATTCTATTCTCCGCTCCTATCTCAAACTTTTCTTCAAGCCTAGCCCTTCTTTCTTGAAGACTATCTGAATCCTGAGCATTTACAGACATAGCCACAAAAAGAAAAACTGGAACCAATAACAATATTTTTGTTTTCATTTCGATTTAAACACTAAACTTATAATAGAATTATTATATCAAACAAAAAGGCGGACCTTTGGTCCGCCTTTTTGTTTATTCTTATTAATCTATTTTTCAAACTTTTCTTTATATAGTTTTATAGATTTTTTAATTGCCTTTATTGCTTCTGTCTTATTTCCGATTCCGTTTATTTTAACAATATGTTTTTCACCATTTAGAGTTTTATATGTTTCAAAGAAGTGAACAATTTCATCTATTTTATGATTATTTATATCCTTTATTGCCCTAACATCATCCCATCTCTTATCGTCTGTTGGAACTCCAATAACCTTATAATCAGAATCATTATTATCAATCATCTCGATAACTCCAATTGGCCTAACTTTAACCAAAATTCCTGGATGCAGAGGCCATGTTGTCAAAACAACAACATCAAGTGCATCCCCATCATCCCAAAGAGTTTGCGGAGCAAAACCGTAATCAACAGGGTAGGCTGCAGTAGAATAATTAGCCCTATCTAGTTTAATCAATCCTGTCTCCTTATCCATTTCGTACTTATTTGTTGACCCTTTTGGAATCTCAATAATTACATTAATCTCGTTTGGTGATTTTTCACCAACTCCTACATCGTGCCAAAGGTTCATATAATTATTATTTATTATCTTCTAATTCTTCTGTATTTTCTGAAGCTTTAGTTTCTTCTTGTGTAGTATTGCCAACTTCCTTCTCCTCAATAATCTCATCATTTTTTTCTTCAATAGTTTCTTTTACAGGTACTTCTTCAGTATTTTCTTCATCTTCAGGAAGATCCACGGACTGAATATCAATTTTCCATCCAGTAAGTTTTGCAGCAAGTCTTGCGTTTTGACCTCCTTTACCGATTGCAAGAGATTGTTGATCTCCTGAAACAAAAACTGTCGCTACTTTCATAGATGTTTCTGGTGTATCAAAATCAGGAACTTCCTTGGTTTGAACCTCAATAATTTGAGCGGGGGATAAAGCCTCTTCAATAAATTCAATTGGGTCTTCTGACCATTCAATGATATCGATTTTTTCTCCTCCTAGTTCGGACATGATAGTGCTTACTCTCACACCTCTTTGTCCAACAAGTGCTCCAACAGGATCAACATGATCGTCGTTTGAAGCGACAGCAATCTTTGATCTTGCCCCAGCCTCTCTAGCGATAGCCTTAACCTCAACAATTCCTTGTGAAAGTTCTGGAACCTCTGAGAAAAATAGCTGTTCTAAGAATTTAGGATGAGACCTGGAAAGCTTAAGAAAAACTCCTCTTGGACTTTCTTCTACTTTATAAAGATACGCTCTCACTCTTTCTCCTTGTTTGAATCTTTCTCCTGGAATCTGTTCATCGTACCCAAGATATCCAATAGCTCTTCCCATATCTAGATAAACTGCACCTCTTTCCATTCTTTGAACAGTTCCTGAAACAATTTGCCCTTCGTTTTCACCGTATTCTCCCATTACAGAAACTTTTTCAGCCTCTCTAATTTTTTGCATGATAACTTGCTTTGCTGTTTGTGAAGCAATTCTTCCAAAGTCAGACTTTTTCTCTAGCGGAAAGATTATTTCATCACCAAAGGCAGCATCTGCCTTAATAAACTTAGCCTCGTTAGGTAAAATATGTTGTTCCTCATTAAATCTAATGTATGTATTTTCTTCTCCTTCGGCAACTTCTGGCATTTCATCCTCTTCATATAAAATATGATCTGGATTTACCACAGTTTTAACCTGAAAGAAATCAACATCACCAGTATCAACATTAAACTCAGCATTAACAACCTGACCTCTTTTTCCGTATTCTTTTTTGTACGCACTTGCTAATGAAGACTCGATCGCATCTAGAACTTTCGCTCTAGGGACACCTCTTTCTTCTTCTAACTGCTCAAGCACTGAATTAATCACTTTTAAATCAAACATATTCAATTGTATTTAAACCTGTAAAAAACAAAGTCCGCCGTTTTGGGGCGAACTCCTGTCGTAAAGCAATAATATACCTTTATTAAGGTATTGTCAAATAAAAAATCCAAGGTTGGACCTTGGTAATATTGACTTCTATTAGAAATACTGTAACTTGTAAAAACTCTAGATATGCTATCTAGAGACAGCCTTGTCGCTGAACAAAGTACCTTAAATTCAAAAAAAATGCGTGTTGCAAATAAAAAATTCAGGATTATTGTTCCTGGAAGAGTTCGAAATCGTTTGAGTAAAACATGTTTTCGCCCAAACAGTATCCATTGCGCTGGAAATTTCAGTCTTTGGGAATCATCTGAAGACCTTCTCAAGGAACCTTCTGTAAAAGCTTTTATCATTGAGGAAGCTGAGGCCATCCTTAATGAGGGTAAAACTGGAGGAATCTACAGTGTGACTTATACACATACAGAAAATGTTGGATGGTCCAGCACTAACGATCGTATGAAGTATTCTCACCTGGATTTAGAAGATTTTTTTCCTAACAGGAAAAGCATGGCCATGCGGATCAATACTACTCGTAAAGATATCCTTGCACCCCTTACGAATGATATTACCTTTGTTCTCGAGCTCAGCTCTAGAAACGAAAGACCTTTCGTGGTAATCAAATCAATTTACCCAGGAAATGACATTGGGGATTTGGAAGGAAATATTACCAAGAGAGAGGGAGTGGTTTTCTTTGATTGGAATCATCCTGGAGAAGAGTGATTTGCATATTTTTATATTCCGCGGAAAGCTTTTAGCTTTCCGCGGGATTTTTATTTTATAAAACAGCAAGAAACTTATTTTCTTTGATATAATAATTACAACTTATGTATATCGAACCTGAAAAATTAAAAGGTTTTTTGCTAGATTCCGGACTTGTAAAGGAAGACGATATTAAAGATGCAGAAGAAGAGATAAAAGAAGATAAAAAATTCAAAAACATTGGAGAGTATCTTGTTGCAATAGAAAAAATTGCAGAAGACGAATTAAGGAGGATTGAAGCTTATATTCTCGGTATTCCGTATATTGATGTTGGAGAAGAAAAACTCACTAAAGAAATTTTAAATATAATTCCTGAGCCAATCGCAAGAAAACATAATATTATTGCCTTTAAACAAAATCCTGATTCTCTGGAAGTTGCCATGATTGATACAGACGATCTTGCTGCAATCGGTTTTATTAGTAAAAAAACTGGTCTAAAAATTCTGCCAAGACTTACATCTACTAAATCACTAAAACAAGCACTAGTTAGTTATCAAAAAAGTTTAAAGGCTGATCTTGGAGAAATCATTAAAACAGAGATGGGTTCAATAAAAGAAACAGAAAGTATTGAAGACCTAAAAAAAGCTGCTGAAGATGTACCAGTTGTTAGGATTGTAGACACCCTACTCAGACATGCTGTTTTACAAAACGCTTCTGATATTCACATGGAACCAAATGAAAATGAGTTCATTATCAGATATAGAGTTGATGGAATTTTACACGACGCAATGACACTTCCGAAGAAAAGTGCTTCTTCTATTACTGCCAGAATAAAGGTTCTGTCTAATCTGAAACTTGATGAAAAAAGGTTACCTCAAGACGGAAGATTTAAAATGGATATTGATAGAGAACAAGTTTCTTTTAGAGTTTCAGTCCTTCCAACATACTATGGAGAAAAGACTGTTATGAGAACTCTTAGGGAGGGAGGAGGACACTTTACTCTTGAATCACTTGGATTTCACGGTGTTGCACTTGAAAGAATTCACAGCGCAATGAAACAAAAAACTGGTCTTATTCTTACAACTGGCCCAACAGGTTCTGGAAAGACAACAACGCTTTATACAGTTCTTGATCTTTTGAATACACCAGAGGTTAATGTTTCAACAATTGAAGATCCGATTGAATACCAAATAAAAAGAATAAACCAAACGCAAGTTAAAGCAAAAATTGGTTTTACTTTTTCTGAAGGGCTACGAAGCCTCGTTCGACAGGATCCAGATATTATTATGGTAGGGGAGATTCGAGACGGAGAAACTGCAAGCCTTGCGGTTAACGCAGCTCTTACTGGTCACCTTGTTCTTTCAACACTACACACAAACTCTGCTGCCGGAACAATTCCAAGACTTATAGATATGGGGACAGAACCTTTTATTCTTGTTTCAACACTAAAAGTAATTATTGGACAAAGACTTGTACGAAAGTTAGGACCAAAAAAAGAAAAGTATACTCTTTCTAAATCTGCCTTAGATAACCTAGAAAAACACGCAAACTTGGATGTAGTACTTACCGCCCTGAAAAAGGAAAGTATTGTTTCTGATAAAGCTACATGGAAAACAATCTCATTCTATCGACCGAAGGCTACTAAAAATGATGATGGTTACAAGGGCAGACTTGGTATCTACGAGGTTCTTGAAATTACAGACACGATAAGAAACATGATTATCGAAGGAAAGACAACTGAAGAAATATCAAAACAGGGGCAGAAAGAGGACATGATGACAATGCTCGAAGATGGAATATTTAAGGCTGTGCAAGGATTGACTACGATTGAGGAAATATTAAGAGTTGTTTCAGAATAATATGGATTTTAAATATAAAGCAATTGATAAAGATAATAAAGTTGTAGAGGGTATTGAATCTGCAAAAAGTAAATTTGAGTTATCAAACTTTTTAAAGAGTCAGGGTCTTGTATTAATTGATGCGGAGGAAGCCTCTATTCATAAGTTTTTTAACTTCAAGAAGCTTCTAACAATTGGCACAGTAAAGACTCAACAAAAAATTGCTTTTGCACGAAATATCAGTGCCATGATCGAGGCGGGTCTTTCTCTATCAAGAGCCCTTTCTGTAATTGAAAAACAAAGTAATAACCCAAAGCTTAAAAAGGTTATTAATGACATAAACACTAAAGTTAAAAAAGGGTCAACTTTCTCAAATGCACTTTCTGATTACCCAAAAATATTCAATAATCTTTTTATATCAATGGTTAGGTCTGGAGAGGAGTCGGGAAACCTTACGGCCTCTTTGTCTGAAATTGCAGATCAGGTTGAAAAAACATATCTACTAAAGAAAAAACTAAAAGGTGCAATGATTTACCCTGGAGTAATTATGACTGCGATGACAGGTATTGGTATATTTATGATGATTTATATTGTTCCAACTCTTACAGAGACCTTTGAAGGGGTAGGTGGTGAACTGCCAACTAGTACAAAAATTATTATAGGTATTAGTGACTTCTTTAATGAAAACCTTTTCACGGGGATCACTCTTATACTTGTATTTGGAATTTCTTTTTGGATACTCGCAAAATCGAAAATAGGAAAAAAGGGGATCGACTACACACTGTTGCACATTCCAATGGTTTCAAACCTTGTTAAAGAAACAAATTCTGCAAGAACAACACGAACACTTGCATCACTATTAAATGCCGGTGTTCCTTATTTAAATGCAATAAGAATTACAAAGGAAACATTAAATAATTCATATTACAGAAATGTTATGACAAAAGTAGAAAAGCAGGTTGAGATCGGTCTACCTGTTTCAAAGGTTTTCGAAGAAAATCAAAAACTATACCCCCCTTTTGTTTCAGAGATGATAGCTGTTGGTGAAGAGACCGGAAATATTAGTCACATGCTTTTCAAAATTGCAGATTTTTATGAAGAAGAAGTTGACCAAAAAACTAAAAACCTTTCTACAATCGTTGAACCCTTCCTCATGATCATCGTTGGTGCCATGGTTGGATTCTTTGCTATCTCAATGATTTCTCCGATGTATTCACTTGTGAGCGAATTCTAGTTCCAAAAACATCCGCGAAAGCGCGTCTGTATTTTATCCCTTAACTTAATCCGCCTTAATTTCAACAGGAGAGGAGCGGTTTAGAACTGGTATACTTTTATCATGAATTTAAATTTTAAATACTCAGAAAAGGAAGATGTCTGGTGCTTATTAAATAAAGGCAAAACCTCAAATAATAATCCTAATCCCACAGAATCATATTTAAAATTAATTGAAAAACTTGGAGAAGATCCTAATAAGGAAGATGTTAAATTATTCATTAAGAGATATTTAAAGGAATTAAATATAGAAAAGGGACCTTTTATTAAAAAGATAGAAAGTGAATTTGATAAAGTTTCTAAAGAATTTATAAAAATTGCAGAGAAAATTTTTGGAGTAAACTTAGATAAAGGATTGGATGTATATTTTACTGTAAACAATAGATGTCCCTACAGTATAAAAGAAAATTTGTTTTTTGTTTCTTTTCTAGGTAAATCACCATTAAAAACCATTTTTCATGAGTTGTGGCATTTTTATACTTGGTACAAGTTTGATGATAAATATTTAGAAATTGTAGGCCCTCAAAAATATAATGACATAAAAGAGTCGTTAACTGTTCTTATAAATTTGGAGTGTAGGAATATTTTACCAAATGGTGTGGAAGATGAAGGGTATACACAACATCAAGAGCTAAGATCAAAAATAAAAGAGTGGTGGAATGAAAATAAAGATATAGAATATGTTTGGAAGAAGTCAGTTGAATTTCTTAATTGACCTTAATTCCAATGTTGCACACAAAAGACCTTAATGATGAAAGTCTTTTTTTGATGAGGTTTTAGGAGTATGAAACTGTGCTAAAATTTTTGTATGAAAACAATTGATTTATATAAAACCAGAAATTTAAAATTTAGGATGTCTGATTTCAAGAGAATTCCAATTGAACTAGAAACAGGAATATGGGCTGTTACGGGTCAACCCATATTAAAAGAGGGCGAGATCTTGGGGAACAAAAAGGCAGAAGAGTTGTTTTATAGACGTGAATTTCTTAGAAGAGAAAGATCTTATGACGATAACGAAAGCCATTTATTTTCTCATAGGGGTAATTTAGTCTACCCAGATGGCTTATTAGAGACTTTTATATACTATCTAAAGGGTATAAAACCTACTAATCTTTTTCTTACTCCTGAAAATATAGATTATAATAGTTTGTTTTCTAAATTAAAGTCCGGAACTTTTGACTCTGGTTTGAGTGAGATATTAGAAGGTTTGGGCTATATGAATGAAAACAAAGAAAAAATTATTGATTTCATAGAAAATAATAAGGAGAGGATTCAAGAGGAGATGACAAGAAATGTTTTTAAAGAAAATTTTGCTTCAAACCTAAAGGGTGTAAACATTTCAAATAAATTTGATATAGCTTACATCATTGATTCATCTGTGAATGTCTACATCTCATATAATATTGATCATATTAATCAGGCCACTATTGTAGATAATAGAATTATGCCAAAACAAATACTAGGTCTAATTATCAATGAGTCAAAAATAGAAGAATATCAAAGTCAACAGCATTCTATTCCTGCAGATACTTTTATTGAACTTGCACATATACATTTAGCTACACTCAGGGCTTTTATAGATTGGCTAGGTATATATGATGATAATACTATTAATAAAAAATTAAATGATTTCATACAAACAATTACAGAAAGCTTTTTTTATGTGGATGTAAGGCCTGAAGTCGGGGACATTTTTACAGATGAAGAGGTTGATTTTCTAAATGAAAAGGCTTTGGTATTTTGGAAAAAACATTTCCCGTTTGATGAAGGAACCACTCTATATGATTGTTTAATCAGGTTTTGTGAAAAATATAACAAACCTCTTTACTCTTCTGATAATAAAATATTGTTTAGTAATAAATCATTCTAGTTCCAAGAATGTCCATGAAAGCACGAGTATAGTAAAAATTTAATGATATAATTTCATAGATGAAGAATAAAATTGTCTTATTACTACTACTGTCTCTTATTTTAGTTCCTGCTATTTCTATTGCCCAAACACCTCTTTTTGATTTACCAACAGAAAGCAATAGGTTTGATTCTATAACCGGAATTCCTGACGGTATCATTGAACAGATTTCTGTTGAGGTTCTCCCTAAGGTTCCATCACCAAACGAAAGAGTAAACATTTTTGTTCAAAGTTACTCCTCTGACTTAAACAAAGGTTTTTTTGTTTGGAGAATAAACGGAGTAAATCAACTCGAAGGAAACGGTGAAACATCTTTTAGTTTTTCTGCACCAGAAAGCGGGCGTTCCCTAACAGTTAGTTTGTTTATTGAGAAAGAAGATGGGGGCACAATTACAAGAAGTTTTGATTTCTCTCCTGCTGATGTTGATATTGTTTATGAAGCAGAAACATACACACCTCCTTTCTATAAAGGTAAAGCCCTTTTTACAAGCGAATCAACTTTCAGATTAATTGCTATGCCTAATTTTCTTTCAAGTAATGGAAACAGGGTTTCTCCAAATACTTTGATTTATAACTGGTCTATTAATGGCACAAACATTCAAAGCCAATCAGGTTACGGAAAAAGAGTTTTTAGAGGAGAGGGCGGAATTGTACAAAGACCTTTAAATGTTTCTGTTGAAGTTTCAGCTAGTAATTCTGGATTAAAAGCCAAAGGAGATATTTTCTTAAACTATTCTGAACCAGAAGTTGTGCTTTATGAAAATAATCCACTCCTTGGACTTGTTTCAGAGAAAGCTATATCAGGAGAGTTTCTTTTAGAAAGACCAGAAATAGAACTTCAAGCTATCCCTTATTTCTTTAGTACACCTCAAAAAGATTCTTCTTTCATTAATTATAAATGGAAAATGAATGGTAATGATTTAGTAAGTTCTGGAGATAGTTTTGTTAACTTTAGAAATGATTCTGGAGAAGCTGGTAGAGCAAGAATTTCTTTAGAGACTGAACACTTCAGTAAGATACTCCAAATAACACAATCTGTTGTTAATTTAAATTTTGAAAAAAATGATGCTATATCTGAAAATATTATTGAGTTCTAGTCTTTTACTTATAAGTAATATTGCTTTTGCACAGAGACAAGACAGTACGGTTTCATTGGAGAAAGTTGCAAATGAAATAAGTAACAATGCTGCTCAAAATGGAGGTAGTGCTCTTGGAATTCTTTTAAACCAAATAATGTTTATTGTAATAGGTGTTGCTATTGTTTTAGCTATCTTTGCAATTGTTCGTGGTGGGTTTGAGTATATGACATCTAGTGATAGTGATGATAAGAAGAGTAGGGCAAAGAACAGAATACAAGCTGCGTTCGGTGGTTTGTTGCTTGCTGTTAGTTCTATTCTTATTTTGAATACAATAAATACTGGGATTACGAGTTTTGATATTAGTTTTCCCGGGTTGCAAGGAGTTGTTTTACCTCCAGAGTTACAAGACGCTCCTTCTGGAGGAAACTTTTTGAACCCTGACGGAACATATACCGGCGAATATTTTGCTCAAATTTTTAACATTAACAATGGTTCAAGCTTAAATGCCTCTGCCGACGGATCAATAGTTTTAAATGGAAATACTTATTATTTTAGGTCGGGTGGCGGAGGTCGGGGTTATTTACCAGAAGGCTCATACACTGTTTCAAATGGAAGACTTAGAAATGATGTTTCTAGTATGCAAGTTGATGGTTATGGTTACTCTTTTGACTTAAGTGATGCGTATGACTCTCGAGTTGGAGGAACAAGAACTCTTCTTAGAATTCATCCTGATGGAGGAAATGCTGGTACTGCAGGGTGTATTGGTATTCAGGGTGGAGCAGCTGAACAAAGACAATTTTACAAAGACCTTACAGACACTATCGCCGCAAGCGGGGGAACTTATACAATAAGGGTTGGCAAATAAAATGAAAAAAACCATAATAATAATTTTAATAGTAGTCTTTTTGTCGGGTATGACTTACCTGTTATTATCCAAGGATTCTCCTAAAAACCCTGCTGTACCCCAAAAAAATGTTTACACAGAAGACCCAACACCAACTTTCTTCCCAAGAGAAACTTCGAATACAAAAACTTCTCCTGTAAATACAACTAATCAAAGTGGTGTTATTAATAAAAATAACAATAACGTAAGCCCAACAATAGGCCTAAGTGAGAACGACTCTTTTACAGAAATAAAAAGACATCTATCTATTGGTGAAATATCAGAAGCTCTTCTACTATCAAAAAATATAGATAATGAGTTTGTTTTGGAATCTTGGGTATCATATATACCAGAGAATTCTACTCAGATTGTTGATGTTGTAGAAAAGAATAACAATCGAGATGAAATATCGAATACTGAATACATCTTTAGTTGGTACATAGAACTCAGCGGTTACTTCGAGAACCTTCCTACTGAAAAACAAATAGAGATTTCAGAGCAATTTTTTAGACTAAAGAGTTTATAAAAAACTCAAAAAAATATACTATAATCTATACATGATTCAAAAAGTTTTTGCGCAAAGAACATTCCCACTAGAAAAAGATATTTCAGATGTCGCCCAACAACTCGGAGCCCAAGGCGGAGGTAGTGCTCTTGGAATTCTTT
>CAZPRI010000017.1:0-13833 GCA_964589635.1 uncultured Candidatus Saccharibacteria bacterium
GGTTCGATCCCTGTCAGGTCCACTCGACTTCGCAACAACAAACCACTTCTATACAGAGGTGGTTTTTTGTTGCTACGCTCGTGGCAAGCCACCAAAAATTTTATAAAGATAAGAACTAGATTGAAAAATATAGTTTCAAATACGAAGTCGAGTGTTTCGCTCTCGAGAGCCTCGGCTCTCGTGGAGAGGAGTATGGTCGAAGGGAGTGACACAATTATTTTATTCTAACCTTGGGAAGATTTGGGTTTGTTGTATATGCCATATGTGTATATTTAATCATTAAGTGATGTAAAGGTATTGAACCATTACAATTTTTTGACAAAATTCTTATAAATGTTAATATTTATTTTAGATAAAACTAAGGCCTTATGTGCCATGCAACATAAGAAGAACTGCTAAGATTGGGCAGACCAAATCTTCTGAGACAAAAACAACTCCTTCAGAAGTAAACTAAAGAAAAAAGTACAAAAAACAAAAACTACATATGTCGCATTATAACTACACAAGAAAAACCATTGAGCTTATCTTTGGATTTATGGTAATAGACGAATATGGTCACCCATTGGAAGATGCTTGGGATTATGAACCAGATGAAGAAGCCTTAAATGAGTCTGGAATTTGTATCACACATTTTGGTTCAAATTTTATACCAATAGTGGGAATAAAAACATCGCACCAAATCATGGATCCTACTTTTCTAATATATCTTGGTCTTGGATAAAAACTAGAATCAGTATCTGAGTGGAAGCAAATCATTAAAGATTTTTGTAGTAAAAATAATATTTATTTTCAAGAACCTCAATGGATTATTGGTGAACATAATGTGATGTATCTTGCACACGATGATGATGATTGGGAGGATTAAGTATTACAGAGCACCGACCGCAAGGCACGGGCTCTTTTTATATGCTAAAATCTAAAAGTAGATACATTACCTTGCTTTGCAAGCAAGAGTGAGCATGGTTCGAATCCTGACTCGATGTATCTTTAACCCCATGTGTCTAACACATGGGGTTATTTTATTGTTATAATTAATTCAAATGAGTGGAAACTTTTTAAAATATTTTAGGGTCATTTTTTTATTTGCATTAGCCTTTGCATTATTTCATTCTCTTAATCAAAGTAAGACTGAAGAATTTGTAATTATTTCAAGTGATAAAAGTTCAGAAGAAGTTATTGAAGATTTTTTAAATGAAGGTTTGATCAAAAAAGGGTTAACGTACTATTTTCTAAAAACATATATTACACTTGGTGGAAGCATTGAGCCGGGAGGGTATAATTTAAGAGAAGGAATGGGTGCAGCTGCTGCTGCATTAGGACTAAAGGATCCTGAATACAGGTTTGTATCTGTAAGTTCTGGCCAAAGAAAAGGTGAGATTGCTGATTCATTGGGTGATATTTTGGATTGGGATGATGAAAAGGTTAAGCAATTTTCAACTCAATATGCCGTTTGTGAACTTATTGGCCAAGAGGGATATTTTGCAACGGGAAAATATTTGATTCATAAGGACGAGGAACCTGAAATCGTTCAGATAAAAATGCAAGAAAGTTTTAATGAACAGATTAATAATTTAGAGTTAGAAGAAGGGGATTTTGATAAAAACACAATAATTAAAATTGCATCACTAATTCAAAGAGAGGCTGCAGGCAAAAATGATATGCGATTGATTTCCGGAATTATTTGGAATCGTCTGGAAATTGGAATGCCATTACAAATTGATGCGACATTGCAATATATACGAGGAGAAGAAGGGGATTGGTGGCCTGTACCAGAATCTGATGATAAGTATCTTGATTCAGAATTTAATACATATAAAAACAATGGACTTCCTCCCGCACCTATTTCTGTTCCGAGCGAAAACGCTTTATACGCAGCCGTAAATCCTTTAAAAACAGATTGTTTATTCTATCTACATGATGATTGGAGGAATATTCACTGTTCAACTACATATGAGGGACACAAGAGAAATGTTAACTATTATTTGAAGTAATTTTTTGGTACCATAATCACATTAATCTAAGAAAGATATACATGTTTAAATTTTTAGCAAAAAAAGCAATGCAGGCAAAGATGAAAGATCTACCACCGGAACAAAGAGAATTAATAATGACCCTTATGGAGGAACATCCTGAGCTTCTTCAAAAAATTCAAAAAGAAGTGAAAGAAAAAAAGAAGCAAGGCGTAGATGAGAATACTGCATCTATGCAAGTTATGATGAAATACAAAGATGACTTCCAGAAGATTATGATGAAACAAATGTCCAAAAAGTAATGATGAATCCCCTGCAGATTTAAATTAATCATGAAACAATCTTTAAAAACAGCTCTTACAATAATTTTAGTTATCGGAGCTGTTTTTATTTTGATTACTCTTCTTAAAAAGCCTGCTCAAGATAGAAATTGGACCGATGATGCTGAAGTCTTGCCAGATATTACTATTTCAGATTCGAAGGTTAAGGTTGATAATTTAAGAGACTGGAGATATAAAAATAAAGAAACTATTTCGCGTGATTTTTATAATGAAGAATTTGATTTAGATTTAATTGAGAATACATACTTTCTATTAAATCCATTTGGTAAATGGGAAGGTGTCGGACATACTTTTTTCCTATTTGAATTTAGTGATGGAAAAACTGTCTCTGTTTCAGTCGAAGCAAGAAGGGAGGTAGATGAGAAGTTTAGTGCAATACGAGGTCTTTTTAACAATTTTGAACAGTGGTATACGTGGGGAAGTGCTGCAGATTTGTTTTCTAGAAGAGCTATTTTTCATCAGGAAGATTTATATATGTATAAATTAAATATAAAACCTGAAACATCACGAGGGCTTTTTATTGATATTGCAAAAACAACAGAAAAATTAGAAACAGAACCTGCTTTTTATAATACAGCTTTTTCAAACTGTACAAATGTTCTGGCTGATTCTGCAAATAGAGTGTACTCAGGAAGTATTCCGTGGAACTGGGCTAGAGTTTTCACTGGATTTTCAGATGATAAATTATATGAGTTGAAATTAATTCCACATGACAAGCCTTTTGATGAAATATTTCAAGAAGCTCGAATCGATCTACAGATAAAAGAAATTATAGAAAAAGAGGAAAAACTATATAGAGATGACTTTTGGTATGAGTTAAGGAGTCTTATTTAATTACCTTATATTAGTGCTATAATTTTTTTATGTTAGAAACAATCGGATTATTTATCTTGCTTTCTGGATTTATTATAGGTCTTGGCGCTGTCACAGTTATAGATCTTTTAGGTTTTTTGGGAAGAAAGTCAGTTTATTGGGCAGAAGCAACTACTAGGGCACACAAGGTTACAAAGCCACTTATATGGCTTGGTCTACTTCTTGTAATAGTAGGTGGTTTTATTTTTTACAAAGACACAGGTTTCATTTGGAATACTGTATATCATCTTATCTCTCTTCCTGTGATGCTTACTGTTGGTTACTTTCTATCCTTTATCGTTAGCCCCTTTCTTATACAGAGAGAAAAAGAAAGGAAGTCATCAGATCTTCTGCCAAAAAAGTGGCAGGCCTGGATTACTGTAGCGTTTGTTTTTTCATTTATTGGTTGGTGGAGTAATCTTTTGGTACTTGTTTTGTTTTTAGTGTAGGTTAAATTAAATATAAAAATTCAGCCACCCCGTTTGATAGGGTGGCTTGATGTTTGTTTTTTGGTGGCGCAATCCTCTTCAGGGCACTCTCCCCAAAAGACTTGGCAACCGTAGAAGATTCTACCGTCGTCCAAGACGAGTTTTGGGTTTTCTTCCAGTATTCTCAGTTTTCCTTCAATAGCATCAATCGCTTCTTGCCCTGGATTTTCTTCAGATGCATAGATGTTGTCTTTGGTGTAGATGGCATAGACTGTGACGTCTCCAACGTATCGGCCCAATTTAGGACCATCGTCGGTACCTACCTTAACTCTGCAGTTGGTTTGTATTGTACTCACTTTTGGAATATAACACATACTATTATAATGTCAACATTTTCTGGTGAATTCTATCTTGAAACGTAACATTAGATAATCTTTCTCTTAGTTTATTTAGAACGTTGTTGCGGGGGAGTGCGTCAATAAAAGTTATGATTAAAATGGTTGTTTCTAAAGTAATTTCAAAATTTCCTTGATGTAGTTGTCCGTTATCTCGTGTTCTGTATTTTTGACAAGAATGTCAGCTTTTTCTCCTTCCTTGGCTCCATAAATAATAGTCTGCTTCCTTGCTTTGTGTCTTGGTTTCAAATAGTTCTTAACATCATCAACAAATTTTACTCCGAGTAAGTCAATAAGAGCTTCTCTGTTTTCTCCTTGTTTAAAATCTTTTAGTACTGTCATCGATCCAAGGATTAGATGTTGGCATGAATAATCTTGAGCGACTAGGCGCGCAAGGATTGCACCAAGAGAGAATCCAAAAATAATAGAATCCTTTTCTATTTCAAATATTTGTTCAGTTAAATTTTGTTTCCAGTCTATATTTTTGAATACAACTTCATATCCTTTTGTTTGTGCGAACTTTCTTAATTTTTGATAAGGTCTTCTTCTAGTTGTTTCTTGATAACCTGGCAATATATATATTTTTTTCATTGTTGTTTATTATATTAAAAAGATGCAGACTTTAAAAGAAAATCTGCACCATGAGCTAGAATAAAATGAATTCTTTACCTCTTGCCGAAGGCATGAGGTATTAAATAGGTTTTTCTTTGCTTTTATTGGTAGATTCTTTTAATATAAACACCTATGTCACTATCAATCGGAGTTGTTGGATTACCAAACGTAGGTAAATCGACTTTATTTAACGCCTTAACAAAAAATTCAGTTCCAGCTGAAAACTATCCTTTTTGTACAATAGACCCTTCTGTTGGAATTGTTCCTGTTCCAGATGAACGACTTCACAAATTGGCTGATTTTTCACAAACTCAAAAAACTATTCCTGCAATTATAGAATTCACAGATATTGCTGGTCTTGTAAAAGGTGCCTCAACAGGTGAAGGTCTTGGAAATAAATTTCTATCCAATATTAGAGAAGTGGATGCAATACTAGAAGTAGTTCGAATTTTCGAAGATTCAAATATTACTCATGTACATGGCGAAGTCGATCCTGTTTCAGATATTGAAGTTATAAATTATGAGTTGATTATGGCTGATACAGAAACAGTAAATAAAAGACTTGGTAATACTGAAAAAGATGCAAAAAGGGGAGACAAGAATGCAATAAAGGAACTTGATATTCTTACAAAAATAAAAAAAGTATTGGATTCTGGACAAATGGCGAATAGATTAGAGTTCACAGAAGAAGAAGCTAAATTAGTGAAAGGTTTGAATCTTCTAACAACAAAACAAATTCTCTATGCGCTCAATAAGCAAACAGGAGGAAATAATCTAGATGATAACAATGACGAAAGATATATAAAGTTGATTGATTTTTTTCAAAAGAATTCTTTTTCTTATGTGAAAGTTGATGCCAATTCAGAACTTGAGATGAATACATTGTCCGATGAGGAACGAGATGAAATGAAAAAAGACCTTGGTGTTGATGGAGGCCTTGAATCAATGATTACAAAATCATATGAAATGTTGAAACTAATCACATACTTCACTACTGGAGAAAAAGAAACTAGAGCTTGGACTGTGAAATTAAACGCAACTGCGCCCGAAGCTGGAGCCGCGATTCACTCTGATTTTCAAACAAAGTTTATTAGAGCTCAAGTGATTCATTGGGATACTTTAATTGAGGCTGGATCAAACTCTAAAGCACGAGAAAAGGGTTGGATTAAGACTGTTGGAAAAGAACATATCATTTTGGATGGTGATGTGATTGAGTTTTTGGTTTAAAGAAAAGTGGCGGCCGAAAGCCGCCACTTTTAAAGAAATACAAAAGGTTGCTATACTATCTATATATGAAAGAAAATAAAATATTAAAATGGTCCTTAATATTATCAGCGGTTATTATCGCTAACATGTTTTTTAATTACTCATTATCATTAATTTTTAATGAACCTAAATACGAAAACTTCTGTGAAATGAACCAGAGATTTGATTATGTGGAAATGACAGATCAAGAAAGAAAGCTAGATGCAAAATCTTATCAAGAGTGTAATGATAATTTTCAATTAGCTAGAGAAAATTACGAAGAGAAAATTTTTCTTTCACTCATTCCAATAGGAATCATACTTTTGATTGCTTCCGCATTGATTAAAAATAATTCAACAATAGTTTCATCACTGGCATTAACAGGCCTTCTTGATTTGGTAATTGCTTCAGTTAGATACTGGAGATATTCTGATGAATTAATAAAGGTTTCAATTTTATTTATTGCACTTGTTGTAATCTTTTATCTTATTGTTAAAAAGTTTAAGGACTCATAAGTATTATTCTGTTAAAATAATACAAAAGAGTTATGAAAAAAAACCCAGTAATAAAATGGCTAATAATTTTAGGAATCATAGTTATCTCAAATATGATTTTTAATTACTCACTCTCTATTGTCTTACAGAAACCAAACATAGATTCTGTTTGTATTGAAGAAGATTTAATTGAACATCATGAATCACAAGATGAGTGTGTGCTTGATGGTGGAACCTGGGAGGAAGTTTATCTAAGTGATTTGGAATCTACGGTAACTTATTGTAGTACATATTCAAAATGTATTTCGGAATTTGAAAGTCTAAATGTGTATTTCGAACAAAAGACTTTCTTCGCACTTGCTACATTTGGTGCAATTATCTTAGTACTATCATTATTAATAAATAACCCTACACTCTCGATAGCATTTGCCGCTGCCTCCTTTGTAGATTTTATATTTGCAACTATTAGATATTGGGAGTATTCTGATGATGGTATGAGAGTTCTAATACTCTTCGTTGCATTACTAGTATTAATTTTTATAGCAATTACTAAATACGGCTATTCGAAACAAGATGGAGAAATACAATCATAAAGAAATAGAAAAAAAATGGAAAGAGCAGTGGTCAAAAAAACAATTATATAAGACAGGTGAATCAAATAAAGATAATGAGTATATCCTAGTTGAATTTCCTTACCCATCCGGAAACCTTCATGTTGGTCATTGGTATGCTTTTGCTGTTACAGATATCTATGTTAGATATAAAAAAATGCTTGGAAAGAATATCCTTTTCCCGATAGGCTTTGATTCTTTTGGTCTACCTGCAGAAAATGCTGCAATAAAGAATAATATTAATCCAAGAGATTGGACTTATTCAAATATTGAATACATGGAAAACCAATTAAAAAGTATGGGTGCTTCTTTTGATTGGGACAGGAAGATAGTGACATCTGATCCTGAATACTATAAATGGACACAATGGCTTTTTATACAATTACTAAATAATAAAATCGCATTTCAGAAAACTGGAAGTGTTAATTGGTGTCCAAGTTGTAAAACTGTTCTAGCTAATGAACAAGTTGTAGCTGGAAAATGTGAGAGATGTGATTCTGAAATTGAACAGAAAGAAATGAAAGAATGGAAACTAAAAATTACAGACTATGCAGAAGATCTGATACAAGGTTTAGATAAGGTCAATTGGCCAAACCACATAAAGGAGGCACAGAAAAATTGGATTGGAAAAAGTACAGGGACATATTTTTCATTTGATATAAACGATTCTGATAAAAAAATAAAAGTTTTTACAACAAGACCAGATACCTTTTATGGAATTACTTATCTAGTTCTAGCACCTGAAAATATTTTGATTAGTGAACTTTCAGATCAAATTAGTAATTTGGAGGAAATTAAGGCTTATATCAAAAAGGCAGGAGGAAAGACAGAATTACAGCGTATTTCAGAAAATAAGGATAAAACAGGGGTTAAAATTGAGGGTGTAAGCGCTATTCATCCTGGTACTGGAGAAATACTACCTATTTTTATTTCTGATTATGTTATTGCAAGTTATGGTACTGGGGCAGTAATGGCTGTTCCTGCGCATGACCAAAGAGACTTTGAATTTGCTAGGATGTTTGATCTTCCTATTAAAAAAGTAATACGAGAACATTGTATTGATAATAGAAATCCACACATAGATGGTAAAGAAATTATTGAAAGAGAGGTAATTATGGCAATAGTTCGAAACAAAAAAGATAATACTTTTCTTACTCTGAAATGGAAAAAACAAGATTGGCATACTTTTGTAACGGGCGGGATTGAAGAAAATGAAGATCCAGTATATGCAGCAAAAAGAGAAATTTTAGAGGAAACAGGTTATAAAAATGTTGAATTTAAGAAATATATTTGCGGTCCAACACGTTCAGAATTTTTTGCAGCACATAAGGATGTAAATCGTATTGCACATATGCATGTTTTACTTTTCGATTTGCTTGATGAGTCTCAAGATGAAATTACTGATGAAGAAAAAGAGATTCATGAAATTGTATGGATCAACAGAAATGAAATAACAAAAGACATGTCTCATGCTGAGATGGATCACGTACTCGCCAATATTGATTTTGAGGAAGAGACTGCTTTCGAAGATTTAGGAGTTGTCTATAATTCAGATTCTTTCGATGGAATGTCCTCAAAAGATGCAGCTCCAGAGATAACAGAAAAATTTGGAGAAGCCACAACAACATATAGGATTAGGGATTGGTCTGTTTCAAGACAAAGGTATTGGGGTTGTCCAATTCCAGTAGTACATTGCGAAAAATGTGGAGCTGTTCCTGTACCTGAGAATGAGCTTCCTGTACGTCTTCCAGACTTAGAAGATTTTACTCCAAGTGGTGATGGTAAATCTCCATTATCAAAAGCTGTTGATTGGGTAAATATAGAATGTCCCATGTGTGGAGCAGATTCTAAAAGAGAAACTGATACACTAGATACTTTTGTCGATTCATCCTGGTATTTTCTCAGATATCCAGATTCAAAAAATAAAGAACAATTTTCTTCAAAGGAATCCCAAAAAGAATGGTTACCTGTAGATTTTTATTCTGGAGGATCAGAACATACGACCATGCACTTACTGTATTCTAGATTTTTTCAAAAGGCGCTATACAAGTTAGGATTAGTTGAACATGACGAACCCTTTCTAAATAGAAATAATAGAGGATTAATTTTGGGACCTGATGGAAACAAAATGTCAAAATCAAAAGGTAATGTGGTTGATCCTGACGAGTTAGTTGAAAAACTTGGAGCAGATACAGTTCGAAGCTATTTAGCATTTATAGGACCGTATAATGAAGCAGGAAGCTATCCGTGGGATCCCAACGGTGTTGTTGGGACAAGAAGATTTATAGAAAGAATTGTTTCATTGAAAGAAAAAATTTCAGAGAAAGATGCATCTGACGTTGAAAAATTATTACACAAAACTATAAAAGGAGTTGGTGAAGACTATCAATCATTGAAATTTAATACTGGAATTTCAAAACTTATGATTCTTTCTAATCTTCTTGAAAAAGAGAATTTTTCAGTCGAAACATATAAAACATTATTGAAATTACTTTCTCCTGTGGCCCCATTTATTTGTGAGGAGCTTTGGAGTAATCTTTCAGAATCAACGTCTATTCATTTAGAAAAATGGCCCGTTTTTGATGAATCAAAAACAATTGATTCAGAGATTGAAATCATGATTCAAGTAAATGGGAAGATGAGAGGGAAGATAAAGGTTGGTAAAAGTACAGAGAAGACTGATATTTTTGATCTAGCAAAAAAGGAGGAATCAGTTGATAAATGGTTAAAAAATGAAGCCATAAAGAAGGAAATATATGTAGAAGGAAGACTGGTGAACTTTGTAATTTAGTACAAATTTAGGATCTCAAATCGATTTTGAGGAGGAATGTAGTTTTACAGGTATGTCTATTTGACATTATTTGTAAATAATGCTAATTTATATTGACACAGTTAAAACTAGTGAATTCATTTATTAAATTATTACTGAAAATATGATTAAATTATCTTTCAAACCAAAGCAAATAACAAAGAAGTTGGTTGATGTTCTTCCTGAACGTTCTCAAGATGTTATATCAAAGAGATATGGTCTCGGTATGGATACAGACAAAATGACTTTAGAAGCTATTGGTCAAAAATATGGAATAACTAGAGAGCGAGTTCGACAAATCGAAGAAAACTCTCTTGCAGGTATCAGAAAAGCTGATCAGTTTTTAGAATACAAGAATGCTTTAGAAGAACTACAAAATCTAATTAAAGAATTAGGTGGTGTTGTTTCAGAAAAAGATCTTCTGGACCACATTTCAACAAACGAAAGCATGAGAAACCATATTCACTTTTTACTTGTACTTGGAAATGAATTCAAAAAACAGAAGGAAAATGATCTGTTTAATCATAGATGGACTATTGATACTGATTTTTCAGAAAAAATAGAGGACTCAATTAGGAAACTTTATAAAGCAATAAAATCAGATCAAATTATTTCAGAATCAGAAATGATCAGTATTTTTCAAGATAACCTAGAGAATATTTCTGATGAACATAACACAGATGAAATTCTAAAGAGATGGTTGAATCTTTCAAAGAAAATTGACCGAAACCCTCTTGGAGAATGGGGAAGAGCTGATTCACCAAATATTAATGTGAAAGGAATCAGGGATTATGCTTTTCTTGTAATCAGACAGCACGGTTCTCCAATTCATTTTAGAGAAGTTGCGGATCAAATTAACAAAATTTTTGACAAAAAAGCACACGTTGCAACTTGCCACAATGAACTTATTAAAGATCCAAGATTTGTTTTAGTTGGGAGAGGACTCTATGCTCTAAAGGACTGGGGATATGCTTCAGGAGTTGTTAGGGATGTTATCAAAGATATTATCGACAAATCTGGACCACTTACAAAGGACGAAATTGTTGCCAAGGTTTTGAAGGAAAGGTACGTAAAAGAAAACACAATTATGGTAAATCTCCAGAATCCAAAACATTTCAAGAAATCAAAAGACGGAAAATACTCACTAGTTTAAAAACAAAAAAGCAGTAAATTTGATTTTTAGATTTACTGCTTTTTTGTTTGTTCTTTTTCTGGTCTACACTCTTTGATGTATTCCTGTTAAAATATTGTTACATGCCAAATGAATTTGCACAATTACTATTAGAGGCGATAGATTTTGTTTTATTTATATTACCAATAGCTATTCCTATAATCCTTTTATATTTTGGAATAGATATGTTTATCTCTTATAAAAGAACTAAGCACATGAATTCTCTTGAATGGGTTTTACTTGAAATTAGCCCTCCTGCAGAGGTAAAAAAATCTCCAGTAGCTATGGAAGTCTTTTTACTTGCACTTCATCAGACAGGAGGTGAAAGTGATTGGTACACAAGATACATAAAGGGAAGTTTTAGATCATGGTTTTCACTTGAACTTGTTTCTATAGAGGGTGCTATAAAATATTTTATACGAGCAGAAAAAAAGCATATCAGATCTATTGAAGCTAACTTATATTCTCAATATCCAGGAATCGAAATTTCTGAAGCAAAAAAAGATTATACAGATGGATTTACCTACAATAAAGAGAAAAACAATCTTTTCTGTGCAGAACTTGAATTAACAAAGCCTGACCCTTACCCAATAAAAACGTATGTCGACTACAGGCTTGATAGTGAGCAGGAGGACGAATACAAGGTTGACCCTATTGCGCCAATTTTAGAATTCTTAAATACAGTTAAGCCAAGAAATAATGTATGGTTTCAAATTATTGTTCGAGCGCACAAAAAAGAAGACCCGGATCTTTCAAAAGTTTTTCCTAGTCTTTCAGAAAAAAAAGATAATTGGACTGAATCTGGAAGAGAAGAGATAAAAAAAATAAGAGAAGAAGGATTCATTGAAGTTGAGGAAGGAGAATCAAAAAAGAAAGCTGGTCAGCAAACCGAAGGACAAAAAGAAATGATTTCTGCACTAGAAAGAAGCCTTTCAAAATTTGCATTCGATGTTGGAATTAGACTAATGGCTATTGCACCAAAAGATGATTTTGATAAAGGAAATATTGGAATGCTGGGGGTATGGAAACAGTACTCATCTGTCAATCTGAATGGATTCAAGCCAGGCCTAAAAACAGATTTTGACTGGTGGTATCAGGATCCTTTTAAAACAAAAATTCATAAAATAAAAAAAGAAATGTTAGATGCTTACAAAACAAGAAATTATTTCTGGAAAGATGATTATAAAGGAAACCCGAGAAAATATTTTATTTTGAACACTGAGGAGCTTGCTACTATTTATCATTTTCTTGGAAAAGTTACAGAAGCTCCTTCAATCAGTTCTGTTGACTCAAGAAAAAGTTCACCACCATCTAATCTTCCTATTTAATGAAAATACCCCGATTGAGAGAAAAAATAAAAGAACACAACATAGAAATAATTCTTTTGTTTGTTTTTATAATTTTGAGTTGTTGGGTGACACTTTCTAGTTCACCAACAACTTTTAATAAGGATATTATTATCGAAATTGAAGAAGGTGCGACACTAAAAGAGGTGTCCCAACTATTAAAGGATGAAAAAATAATTCAATCAAGAAGTATCTTCTCTACGCTCCTTATTATTCAGGGTAAGGACGATAATATTGTTGCTGGAGACTATCAGTTTGATTATTCTCATAGTATTTTTGAAGTCTCTAAAAGAATCACAACAGGAGATTATGGTATTGAATTATCTAGAATAACTCTCACAGAAGGTTTAACATTAAGACAGATGGCAAATATGCTGGCCGACCAGTATCCAAAATTTGATAAAGAATTATTTTTGGTACTAACTCAAGGAAAAGAAGGCTACTTGTTTCCTGAAACATACTTCTTTCCAGAAAATATCGAAGCTAGAGAAGTTATAGAAGTTCTTAAAAACACATTCATAGCAAAAATGGAGGAGATTAAAAGTGAAATATCAAGTTCGCCATACACTCTTGAAGAAATTGTTATCATGGCTTCAATAGTTGAAAAAGAAGCGACTAAGGAGTCTAGAGAGGATGTCGCTAATATTTTGTGGAATAGGTTGGATATTGATATGGCGCTACAAGTCGATGCACCTTTTGTTTATGAAAGAAACAAAGGAACTTTTGATTTAAGTATTGCTGATCTAGAAGAAGATTCTCCATATAATACATATACAAACAGAGGATTAATCCCAACTCCGATATCAAACCCAGGCATTGATTCTATTCTTGCGGCAGCAAATCCTGAACCAACAAACTATTTATTTTTTTTGACAGGACATGATGGAGAGATGTATTATGCGGAAACTTTTGAAGGACATAAGGAAAACAAAAGATTGTATTTAAATTGACGAAAAATAAGGAGTGTAACGACTATATTTTTCGTCACCCCTTACTCATAGTTCGTTTCCAGAGTAGGGAAATAAGGGAAATGGAAAGTGAAAAATATGAAAGATAAAAACAAACCCCTCGATTACGCTCAGGGTAAAAAAGTATTAGTGGGACTTTCAGGAGGAGTAGACTCTTCTGCTTCCTGTGTTTTACTGAAAGAAAAAGGCTACAAAGTAGAAGCACTGTTTGTGAAAGTTTGGCAACCAGATTTTATAGAATGTAACTGGAGAGAAGAAATGAGAGATGCTATGAGGGTTTGCGCACAACTTGAAATACCATTTCATTTTTTAGATTTAGAGGAACAATACAAAAAAGAAGTTGTCGATTATTTTATAGAAGACTACAAGCAAGGGAATACACCAAATCCAGACATAATGTGTAATAAATACATGAAGTTTGGTCATTTGTTTGATTTTGCAATGGATAATGGTTTTGATTTTGTTGCTACGGGACACTATGCACAAACAAAAAACGGAGAACTATTTAAGGGTAAAGATTCAAACAAGGATCAGAGTTATTTTTTATGGACACTGCAAAAGAAAAAGCTCGATAAGATATTATTTCCAATC
>CAZPRI010000018.1:0-12946 GCA_964589635.1 uncultured Candidatus Saccharibacteria bacterium
ATAAAAATTAATTATGGAAAAAAACATAGATAAAACATCAGAAGAAATACTAAGAATATATAACGGTCTGCCAAAGATCATTCAAGATGCAATAACAAAATCTGGCTGGGAGAAAAAAGTCAGAGATATTGTTACCAAAAATAAACTTAGAGTTGATCAGGGGACACAACTTGAAAACATGGTTTTTGCCTTGATGATGGGACAATTTTCTGCAGAAGAATTATACACATCTATAATGGAAGATTTTGATTTGGATGAAGGGAATGCAAAACTTTTATTTCAAGATATAGATGAACAAATTTTTGGAAACATTGAAGGTATTATAATGAGGTTAGAATTGAACGAGCAAGAAAAGGATCTTCTAGGAAACAAAAAAGAGGTTGCCCAAGTAAAATCTATTGAAAAGAAGGAACCTTCAGAGAAAACATGGGAAGAAAAAACACTTTCTTCTGATTCGATCTTGAGAAGAGACACAAACACATTCCTGAGAGAAGGTGTTGATACTGCAACAGCAAATGATGAAATTCTTACAGTGACAAGGGACGAAATTTTAAGAGGTATTGAGGAACCAGAAGAAGCAGACGAAGATGTCGAACCTTTTGAGTCTGTTGTTCCTAATACAGTGACTACTAGTACACCTGATGTTCCTGTTTCTACTCAACCTATTCCATCTACTGACATATCTTCAGATTCAAAAACAGATACAAATTTCATGTCGGACACTTCAGATACAGAAACAATGCTGGATCCTGTAGACGATAATCTTCCTAATTTGACTAATAGTAATGTAATGCCAGGTCTAAAAAAAGAAAAATCAAAAACTATTGATCCAGTTGAAGCAGGCTTTGGGTCAAAAGTGTCAACATCATCAAAAGATTACAAAAGCACAGATCCATACCGAGAATCCATTAATTAATTATGCAGTACCAAGTACCACAATTTATTGAAATAGAAGACAAGATATTTGGACCTTTTACGTTCAAACAATTTTTGTATGTTGCTGGTGGTACTGCATTAGCTTTTATTATTTGGTCAATGTTACCAGGTGTGATTTCGATTCCTCTAGGTGGCGTAGTTCTCGTTTTCTTCTTGATGGCTGCATTTTATAAGGTAAACGGAAGGCCATTTCTTCACTTTATTGAGAACTTTGTAAAATTCAAAATTTCCAAAAAACTGTATCTTTGGAAAAAGGAGGATAAAAAAGTAGAAAAAGGTAAAAGGACTGAAGCTGCTCCTTCGGAAGTTGTTTTACCTAAACTCTCTCAAAGTAAATTGAAAGAGTTAACATGGGGATTAGATATTCACGAGAATGTGAGTGAGAAGAATGATTTTAATTTGTAAGAGTTTTTGCGGCCGAAGGCCGCTATAACTGACTACTTGCTCTCGTACTGATATAATAAATATAAATGCCAACAACAAAAGAGACAACACAAAATTTTGTTCCCATAAAGGAGGTTAGAGACGGGATTGTGATATTGAAAGATGGTTCAATGAGAGCAATTCTTATGACTTCATCTGTTAACTTTGCTCTGAAGTCAGAAGACGAACAAAAATCTATTATTTATCAGTTTCAAAACTTTCTAAATTCAATAAATTTTGATATACAAATTTTTGTTCAATCAAGAAGACTAGATATAAGACCATATGTTGCATTACTTGAACAAAGAAAAAAAGAACAAACAAATGATTTGATGAAGGTTCAAATTAGAGAGTATGTTGCCTTTATTAAATCATTCACTGAAAGCGCAAACATTATGACAAAGAGGTTTTTCATTGTCGTGCCGTACACTCCAGCATCGTTAGCTATTTCAAAAAAAGGTAAACTTATAAATAAGGGGAAGCAAAAAGATCAGGAGGCACAAAGTAAGACTTTTTCAGAGTATAGATCTCAATTAGAGCAAAGAGTTGATGTTGTTTCTCAAGGAATAACACGATCAGGAGTTCGAGCAGTTCAACTTGGGACAGAAGAGGTAATTGAGGTTTTTTATCAGCTGTTTAATCCAGGTGAAGTGGAGAAACCTATAATTCAGTCAAAATAACATGGCAATATTCGATTTTTTTAAAGGAAAAAAGAAGGAAGGAAATGTCCCAGACATAAGTTCATTTCTACCAGAAGAGATTTATCAATCTGGAGTTTTAGAATTGCAGGATATTATTGCGCCGCCAGCACTAAAAGTAACTCCAAAAGAGATTCATTTGGGAGATAAGGTCGCTAGAACTTTATTCATTTTGTCTTACCCAAGATATTTAAATGATGGTTGGTTTTCTCCAATTATAAACTTGGATAGAGTTTTTGATGTTTCAATTGTTGTACATCCAATTGATACTGCAAAAGTTCTACGAACATTCAAAAAGAAGGTTGCAGAAGTACAATCTCAAATTAGAACAAGAGAAGAGAAAGGGCTTGTTAGAGATCCAATGCTTGATACCGCCTATCAAGACCTTGAGGCTCTTAGAGATAATTTACAGCAAGCACAAGAAAAGATTTTTGATGTTGGACTTTATATAACAATTTATGCTGACCATACTGATGAATTAAATAAGTTGGAATCTGAAATTAAATCTATTTTAGAATCACAACTTGTTTATGTTAAACCAACAATTTTCCAGCAAGAAGAAGGGTTTAATTCTGTAATTCCTATCGCTCAAGATTTACTTGGAATTTATTCAAAACTAAACACATCACCTCTTTCAAGTATTTTCCCATTTATTTCTTTTGACCTTACAACTGACAGGGGAATTCTTTATGGAATTAATAGGCACAACTCATCACTCGTATTGTTTGATAGATTTTCACTTGAAAACTATAACTCTGTAATTTTTGCAAAAGCTGGAGCCGGTAAATCTTACGCGGTTAAGTTGGAAATTCTACGATCATTGATGTTCGATACAGACATAATTGTAATTGACCCTGAAAGAGAATACGAGTATTTGGCAGAGGCAACTGGCGGAAGATATTTTAATATTTCTCTTACCTCTGAAAATCACATTAATCCATTTGATTTACCAATGCCATCAGAAGATGAATCATTTTCTAATGTTTTAAGATCAAAAATTGTTAACCTTGTTGGTCTTTTTAGGATCATGCTCGGAGGTCTTTCTCCAGAAGAGGACGCTATTATTGATAGAGCAATTACAGAAACATACGCATTAAAAGATATAACACCTGAGTCTGATTTCTCACAAAATGAGCCACCATTACTTTCAGATTTCGAACTTGTACTTGCTGGAATGGATGGGGCAGAATCACTTGTTCAAAAATTATCTAAATATACAAAGGGAACTTGGGAAGGTTTTATAAACAGACCTACAAACATTGATATCAACAGAAAGTTTATTGTTTTCTCGATTAGAGATATGGAAGATGAGTTGAAGCCAGTAGCTATGTATTTAGTTACAGATTTCATTTGGAATGCAATTAGAAGAGAGTTGAAAAAGAGAATGCTTATTATCGATGAGGCTTGGTGGATGATGAAGTCGGAAGATACTGCATCTTTCTTATTTGGACTAGCAAAGAGAGGAAGAAAATATTTTCTTGGAATAACAACAATTACACAAGACGTTGAAGACTTTTTGAGATCTCCTTACGGATTACCCATTATTACAAACTCTTCAATTCAGTTTTTGATGAAGCAATCGCCGTCTTCAATTGATATTATTCAACAAACATTTAATCTTACAGACGAAGAAAAATATCTATTACTTGAGTCAGATGTTGGAGAAGGGATTTTCTTTGCTGGTCTAAAGCATGTTGCTATTAAGGTTATTGCTTCATATACGGAAGACCAGATTATTTCTTCTGACCCTTCTCAAGTTTTAGCAATTAAAAAAGCAAAAGAAGAATTTAAATCACAGTAAAATGAGTGAAAAAGTTAAACACAGAATAGGTTTTTTTGGTACTGCAATTTTAGTTTATGTTGCTGCCTATATTGATATCGCTGAGCTTACGTTAGATTTTGCGGGAACTGCAGCCGGAGGAGTAGGTGTTGTTGTAGGTTTACTTGTTGATTTTGCAAAAATAATTGTTTTACCAGGACTTCTGATCTTGATGAAGGCTCCTTTCTGGAAAGGGAAAAAAGCAAAAAAGAAAATTGCTACCATGATAACCACTTTCTTGGTGGGGGCTATTCCGTGGATAGGAGCGGTTTTGCCAGAGACATTGATTGGAACAATTGCTACAATAATTTTTACAAGAAAAGAGGATAATGAAAAGATGGGGGGAAAAGGTATCTTGAATGATAGAAACATAACAAGAGCTAAAAGAATCAGAGAAAAAATTAGAAAAAATTAGGAAGCATTCTGAAGCAATTTAAAAAACATATGTTACTATTTTTCATATGTCCAAGCTTGAAGAGATGAAAAAAATAGAAAAGAAGCTTCTTAATTTGAGAAAATCTCCTTTGTATGAATACAGAAAAGAGAATGACTATTTACCAGTCATTGGTCAGGGAAGATTAGGCTCGAAGATTGTTTTCATAGGTGAGGCTCCAGGAAAAAATGAAGCGAAAACGGGTAAACCCTTTTGTGGTGCATCCGGGAAGATTTTGGATGAACTACTAAACCACATTAAACTAGAAAGAAGTGATGTGTATGTAACAAACATTGTAAAAGACCGGCCGCAAGAAAATAGGGACCCGAGTCCAGAAGAGATTAGAGCCTATGGGCCACTTTTAGATGCACAGCTTGAAATTATAAAACCAAAAGTGATAGCTACTCTCGGTAGGTTTTCAATGGAATATATCATGAAAAGTTTCGGTTTAGAAAAGGACTTAAAAGTTATTTCTAAGATGCATGGAAAAAAATTTACAGTAAAAACATATTGGGGAAATACTTTGATAATTCCTTTATATCATCCAGCCGTTGCAATTTACAATAGAAAAAAATTACCAGAATTAAAAAAAGATTTTAAGATTTTATCTTTGTATTCTTGATATAATATATTTAATGAAAAGAGCTTTTACAGTAAAAAGTAGAAAGCAAAAAGGTTTTACTTTAATTGAAACCTTGATTGGAGTGACAATTTTTCTGGTGATTTCTATTGCTGTTTGGCAAGGTTTTACTCAAACCCTTAACGCGGTTGGGGTTCTTCGAACAAAAAATATTGTTACAACTCTAGCAAATGAAATGTTTGAAGTTGTTAGAAATATGCCCTACGAAGATGTAGGTATTGTTGATGGATTACCTGCTGGAAAAATTCCAAAGACTCAATTAAAAGTAAAAGACGGAAGAGAATTTTTAATTACGGCCAGTGTGGTCAATGTGGACGATCCTTTCGACGGTACTATTGGAGGTAGTCCAAATGACCCTTCTCCTGCTGATAACAAAATTGTCGAATTTTTGATTGAGTGTTCATGCGATGATATTGATCCTCTAACTGTTACATCAAAAGTTGCGCCAAGAAACCTAGAAAGTACAGGAACTAATGGTGCCTTGTTTGTTCAGGTTATTGATGCAAACGGAGATCCTATTCAGGGTGCCGATGTAACAATTGAAAATAATTCATCAGATCCATATATCCTTGTTCAGGAAACTACGAATAATGATGGAATGTTTCAGTTAGTTGATGCTCCACCAGGAATTGAGACGTATGAAATAACAGCTAAAAAGGATGGGTATACAACAGATAAGACCTATACAGCAGGCGCCGCCGGGAATCCTGTTCCAAACAAACCACATTCAAACGTTTCTCAAGGTTTAGTTACGCAAGTATCTTTTTCGATTGAC
Source organism: uncultured Candidatus Saccharibacteria bacterium (assembly GCA_964589635.1). GTDB lineage: Bacteria > Patescibacteriota > Minisyncoccia > Phycocordibacterales > JAACPR01 > CAZUCU01. The sequence goes on from CAZPRI010000018.1 coordinate 5,725, forward strand.
GAAGAGAGTAGTGTGAATTTCAATACTAAGAGAAACAATTGTTCAGCTGCAGGTGGTGTAGATTTTGATTTTTATGGAGAGAAAACAATCGGCGAAAATGTCTTGAAATATACTAGAAGCTTAATAACAAACTCCACTGGCAGCACTTCATTAACTGATGTTGAGTGGGATACATATCATCTGGACATTACAGATTCCAGTTTTTTCTTTGCGGGTTCAAATCCATTTGTGCCGTTAGCTGTAAACCCTGGAGCTTCTCAGAACTTAGACATTCTTGTTGAGTCGAAAGATCCTAATGCCCTTCTTGTAAAAGTGATCGATGGTAATGAAGGAATTCCTGTTGCTGATGCTGTAGTTACGCTGTCAGAAAATTCTTTTGAGGAAATACAATTAACAGGACAAGGATCAATGTCTCAAACAGATTGGAGTAGTGGAAGCGGACAAGAGCAGATTGGTAATTTTGCAAGTTATTCTTCTCAAAATGGAAACATAGATACAACATCAAATACAGGTGAAATAAGATTAGTTCAATTTTCAGGATCGTATGTATCAAGTGGATTTCTAACTTCTTCAACTTTTGATATTGGAACGACAACTAATTTCCACGTCTTTAATTGGAAACCGCAAAGTCAGTCAGTTGAAGCAGGGAGTGATTCTGTAAAATTTCAGGTTGCTACAGAGCAAGAAGTTACAGGAGAAACCGTTTGGAATTTCGTTGGACCAGACGGGACAAGCTCATCGTATTTCACAAGTTCGGGCGAATCATTTTCTTCTATTCATGATGGTGATAGGTTCTTAAGATACAAAGTCTTTCTTTCAACAGAAGATCCACTTTATACTCCAAGAGTTTCTGATATTTCATTTTCTTTCTCTTCAGGTTGTGCACCTGCAGGACAGGTTTACTTTGATGGTCTGGAACCAGACACATATGATCTTAGGGTTTCAAAAGCTGGTTATATTGATTTTTATTCAAATTTAGTATCTGTGAATAATCCTTGGCAATCAATAGACGTAACATTAGTAGCTGAATAATATGTTTACAGATAAAAATAAAAAAACAAATCAGGGTATGACTCTAATTGAGATTATGATCGCAATGGCTATATTTGTTGTGATAGTTATTTTGGTTAATGGTTTTCAAGGGAAAGTTTTTAAATTAAATAATATTCTTCAATCTAGCTTATCTATTCAACAAAATGCTAGAAAAATACTGAGACCCTTTGCTGAAGAGGTGAGGAGTGCGACGATCTCAAATATCGGAGCATTTCCTATATCAATCGCTACTCCAAACATGATTGAGTTTTATTCTGATAATGATAATGATGGACTAAAGGAAAAGATTAGATATTTTAGAGATGGTGATGAATTTAAGAAAGGTGTAGTGAAACCATCAGGGAATCCTTATTCGTATAATGAGAATGATGAAGACATAACAGGCGTTGTTTCAGGTATTGTGAACGGAGCAAATGATCCTGTTTTTCAGTATTATGATGGTTCATATGATGGAAATCCTGAAAGCTTACCCTTAACCTATCCGATTGCTCTAACGGAGATAACTCTAGTGAAGACAACGTTGAAAGTTGACCTTGATGTAAATGAGGATCCTGGGCCGATAGAGATCTCCACACAGGCAACCTTCCGTAACCTAAAAGATAATTAATCATGATGTTTACTAAAAATATAAAAAAAGTGGAAACTGAATCCAAAGTAAATATTTTGGGGGCGGCACCGAAGGTGCCGCCAAAAGAGAAGGGCGCAATTATTGCACTGTCGCTAGTCTTTGCAACAGTTTCAATAATTATCATTACGGGAATCGTATCTTGGTTTGGTGCTGTTCTACATTTGTCTCGAAATGCTTTTGATAATGAAAGAGCCTTTCAAATTGCCGAATCAGGAATTGACTATTATAGGTGGCATCTCGCACATGATGATCAGGATTTTCAAGATGGCACAGGTTCAGAAGGCCCATATGTTCATGACTTTCTAAATAAAACTGGAGATAAAGTAGGGGAGTTTTCATTAAATATAATTCCACCAGTAAACGGAAGCACTGTTGTTGTGATTGAATCAACGGGTACAGTTGATACTAATAAAGAGGTCTCAAGAACAATTAGGGTCAAATTAGCTAAACCATCTTTTGCAAAATTTGCTTTCGTTTCAGCTTCAGAGATGCGTTTTGGAGAGGGAACTGAAGTCTTTGGGTCAATACATTCTAACGGTGGAATTCGTTTTGATGGTTTTGCAAATAATGTCGTTTCATCTGCAAAAGAATTTTATGATGACCCTGATCACTCAGGAGCTTATGAGTTTGGTGTACATACTCATATCTCTCCAACGGATCCAGTGTATCCAAATAGTGTTCCTGTTAGAGAAGATGTTTTTGGTGCAGGAAGAGAGTTTCCAGTTCCAGCAGTCGATTTTGATGGGATTATTTCGAATATTTCTGAAATGAAATCATTAGGACAAAGTTCGAATGGTTTTTATCAAGGTCCTTCAGGAAATAGAAACTATGGGTATGAGGTTACACTTAGGAATGATGGATTTTTTGAGGTTAGGCAAGTCAGAAGTTTAGAATCCTACAGTAATAGTTGTAGAACTACTTGGCAAGAAGATTGGGGTACATGGTCGGTTGATCGAACAAGAAGTGCCTCTGTCTATCCTTATCCAGAAAATGGTGTGATGTTTTTTGAAGATGATATTTGGATTAAAGGTCAGGTTGATACTGAAAGAATTACTATTGTCGCAGCAGCTTTTCCAGATACTCCATCAAACAGGAAAAGCATAACTATAAATGAGGATGTACTGTATACAAATTATGATGGTCAGGATGTTATATCAATGATTGCTCAAAAAAATATAAATGTCGGTATGATTTCAGAAAATGACTTAAGGGTTGACGGAGCCCTAATTGCTCAAAAGGGAAGAGTAGGAAGATTCTATTATGGTAGTGGATGCTCTCCTTATAACCATAGAAATGTAATGACGGTTAATGGAATGATTGGTTCGAATGGTAGGTATGGATTCGCTTACACAGATAATACAGGGTATGATCTTAGGAATATTATTTACGATTCAAACCTTCTGTTTGCTCCACCACCCGAGTTTCCGTTGACCACTGAGCATTACGAGACAATTTCTTTTGAGGAAGTTTATTAGAGAAGAATGGACAGGATTGGAGAAAAAGCGGCGGCCTTCGGCCGCCGCTTTTTTATTCAAAGGTCCAACCTTAGAAATATTGACTTTTTACTATTTTTAGGTATTGTTTGTTTTGGGAATGAGTTAATTATTTCTTAATTGAATTCGATTGAGGTTTCCCATAAAGCCCGGACCGTAATGTCCGGGCTTTATATTATGATAAAATTATCACATGGAAAAAAAGAAAAACCAAAAACTCATTATTGCCAACTGGAAGATGTATCCTGCAACACTAAAGGAAGCAAAAAAGACTTTTAATGATTTTAAAAAACAGAAGACTATAAATAAAAATGTCACAACTGTTATATGTCCTCCATTTCAATACATAAATGAACTGAAAAAAAGTTATAGAGGAACAAAAATATTTTTTGGCGCACAGGATGTTTTTTATGAGAAAGAGGGAGCCTTCACTGGAGAAATATCAAATGAAATGATCAAGGACATGGGTGCACGTTTTGTAATTATTGGTCATTCAGAAAGACGAATTCTTGGAGAGACAAATAAAGAGATATCAAAAAAGGTTTTACAGTCTCTTAAGTTTGGTTTTCATGTTATTTTATGTGTAGGAGAAAAAGAAAGAGATTTTGAGGGTATGTATCTAAAAGAATTAAATATGCAAATTAGAGAATCGCTTGAGAACGTTCCTGCTAACCTACTTTCAAAGCTAGTTATTGCATATGAACCAATCTGGGCAATCGGAGAAGGAAAAAAAGCCATGGATTCAAAGGAAATGCATTTCATCTCTTTGTTCATACGGAAACAACTTATAAAAATGTTTAATAAAAAAGTTTCAGCATTAGTAGCAGTTTTATATGGTGGTTCTGTAAAATCAGACAATGCGGTCGATTTTGTTAAGGAAGATGAGGTTGATGGATTGTTGGTCGGTAGAGCAAGTCAGGATCCGTTTGAGTTTTCTAAAATAATCACAAATGTTTCGAGTTCAATCTAAAAATTCATTAAATATAAAATCTGCAGGATTGATTCAGCCAGAATCACTCCGAGGTAAAAGGATAATCGTTAGATGTGATTTTAATGTTCCAATTTCAGGAAAAGGTGAAATTTTAGATACAACTAGAATTACAGGAACATATAGAACATTAAATTATTTAAAAAATTCGGGAGCAAAAATAATAATACTTAGTCATATCGGAAGAGATCCAGAAGCAACTCTAAAACCAGTATATGAATATTTGAAAAAAACATATAAGGTAACTTTTTCAGAAGAATTATGTTTCCCAGATTGTAAAAAAACTATAAATAATATTGATAATGGTGAAATTGTTTTATTTGAAAATATCAGACAGCACAAGGGTGAAACAGAAAATGATCCTGCTTTTGCAAAGCTATTGGCGAGTCTTGGGCAGATCTATGTGAACGAGGCTTTTTCTGTCTCACACAGAGAGCATGCTTCAATTGTTGGTATTCCAGAATATATTCCATCTTTTGTAGGTCTTCATTTCCAAGACGAGATAGATAATTTATCAAAAGTTTTTGAACCAGAACATCCTTTTTTAGTTCTTATGGGTGGTGCAAAATTTAATACAAAAATTAATCTAATTGAAGTTTTAGATAAAAAAGCTGATCATATTTTTATTGGTGGAGCACTTTCAAATGATATTTATAGAGCAAGGGGTTTACATATAGGAAATTCAAAAGTTTCGGAAATAGATGAGTCTGTTATAAAAAAATTCATGAATTTGGAGAAAGTATCTGTCCCTGTCGATGTTGAGGTTCTGAATAAAGAAAAGAAGAATACGGTAAAGCCTGCTAATAATATTAAGGAAGATGAAACTATTGTTGATGGTGGTCCTGAAACTTTTAAAATTTTAGAGAAACAAATTAATAGTGCAAAAATGATAATTTGGAACGGACCTTTTGGTTTATATGAAGATGGTTATGACTTCTTAACAAGAAAAGTTGCAAAAGCAATTGGAAAAAGTAGTGCATTCTCAATTGTTGGAGGTGGGGATACTCTCACAGAAATCTCTAGAAGAGGGAATCATGATGATTACGATTTTGTTTCTTTGGGTGGAGGAGCGATGCTTGAATTTATTTCAAATGGAACACTTGTTGGGATTGAAGCGATAGAGAACGGTTTTTAGTTTTATTTATAAATTTTCAATAATACTATTCTTAAATTCCTCCATTTCTTTTGTGTCAGAATATTTCTCATGTGTTCCAGGATTCAAATCTACAGTATCATTTTCGTATCTTGGGATAATATGAAAATGGACATGAAATACCTCTTGTCCTGCAGCTTCACCGTTATTCATAATTAGATTAAAACCGGCGGCCTTCGTTCCTAGTACAACAGCATTTGCCACTTTTTGAACTACTTGTAAATATTTTTCAGAAACATCCCCGGATATTTCAAGAAGGTTTTTAAAGGGTTTTTTAGGAATAATCAATGTGTGACCTTTTTTCTTTGGAGTAATATCCAAAAAAGCAAAGAAAGTATCATCTTCATAAATCTTATGTGAATGTATTTCACCTTCTACTATTTTTTCAAAAATTGTCTTCATATAGACGATTATACCAGACTCATATTTTCTTTATCTGTATCTGTTACAATACAAAAATGACAAAAATTTCAGTAAGACCAGAACTCAATTCGGAAGAACGCGAAAAACTAAATCAACACTCTGACATTACTGCACATCTGCTTTTCCATAGAGGAATAACTGATAATGATACCGCTAAGGAATTCTTAAATCCGGATTATGAAAAAGGAACACACGACCCTTTTTTATTTCTTGGAATGGATAAAGCTGTTTCTCATATTCTCGAAGCCATTAAAAACGAAGAGAGAATTTGTATTTATTCTGATTATGATGCCGATGGAATTCCTGGGGCAGTTATACTATCAGATTTTTTTGAAAAAATAGAATACAAAAATTATTTCGTTTATATACCGCACAGAAACAAGGAAGGTTTCGGTTTAAACATGAACGCTATTCAAAAAATAAAAGATGACAGTACTGATTTGATCATTACTATTGATTGTGGAATTGCAGACGAAGAAGAAGTCGATTTTATAAACGAACTTGGAATGAAGGTGATTATAACTGATCATCATGAACCTAATGGTAAAAAACCAAAAGCAATCGCAATAGTAAATCACAAACAGGAGGATTGTTTGTACCCAGATAAAAATTTATGTGGAAGTGGAGTGATCTTTAAGGTTGTTCAGTCATTAATTATGAAAGGAGATTTTGATATTAATGAAGGGTGGGAGAAGTGGCTTCTTGATTTAGTTGGAATTGCGACTCTTTCAGATATGGTTGATTTAAAAGGGGAAAATAGAGTTCTTGCAGCATACGGACTACAGGTTTTAAAGAAAACAAGAAGAAAAGGTATTCAAAAAATTTTTCAAAAAAGAAAAATTAATACAGAGACTTTAACAGAGACCGATATTGTTTTTATGGTTACTCCGCAAATAAATGCTGCTTCAAGAATGGGTGATCCTATTGTTGCGTACCACTTATTAAAAGAAACAGACGATTCTAAATCAGAGGAATTGGTAAAACATTTAGGTAAAATAAATAATGAAAGAAGAGGTCAAGTTGCAAGTATTGTTAGAGATATTAAAAAACATTTAGGTGATTCAAAACCAGAAGCGGTTGGGTATGGAAGACCGGATTGGCAACCTTCACTTCTTGGTCTTGCATGTAACTCAATTGCTGAGGAATATAAAATACCCGTTTATCTTTGGGGAAGAGGGGATGGAAAAGAATTGAAGGGCTCTTGTCGAACAGGTAATGGAGACAGTCTCGTTCAGATAATGAATGAGCTTCATGAAAAAGGAATATTAGGTAATTATGGTGGACACCATGGTGCCGGAGGTTTCGTGATTCCCTCTGATAAAGTAGATTTTCTGCAAACCTCTCTTGATGATGTGATGGCGAATATGGAAAAAGTAGAACATGAAGAATTTGTCGATAGAGAAATAAATATTAATGAAATAGATTTGGATTTAATAGAGGATATAAATAAACTAGCGCCATTTGGAATTGGAAATATAAAACCA
>CAZPRI010000019.1:0-12897 GCA_964589635.1 uncultured Candidatus Saccharibacteria bacterium
GAAAAATCGGAAAAGAAATGGATCTTTTTACTTTCTCAGAAAAAGTTGGACAAGGTCTTCCCCTTTTCACTCCAAAAGGAACAGCAATGAGAAACGCAATCATACGAAAGATTTACAATATTCAATCTGAATATGATGCTCAAGAAGTTACAATTCCTCACATTACAAAGCCTGAACTTTATAAAACTTCAGGACACTGGGATAAATTCAAGGATGAACTTTTCCACGTTAAAGGAAAGGTTGATGAATTTGTAATTAAGCCAATGAACTGTCCCCACCATACTCAAATTTATGCCTCACAACCACGAAGCTACAGGGATTTACCACTTCGATATGTTGAATCAACTGCAGTTTATAGAGATGAGCAATCAGGTGAATTAATCGGACTTGGAAGGGTTAGAAGTATTACTCAAGATGATGGTCATACATTCTGTACTCAAGATCAAATAGAAAATGAAGTTAAAATTATTATTGAGACAATAAAAAAATTCTATACAGAAGTTGGATTACTTAAAGAAGGAAATTACAGAGTAGCACTTTCTTTTAGAGATCCAAAAAATCCTGAAAAATATCTTGGTGATGAAAAGATGTGGGAGAAAGCTCAATCTTCACTAGAAAAAATTGCACAAAATGAAGGATTTGATTATGAAATTTTTGAAGGCGAGGCTGCTTTCTATGGACCAAAGATTGACTTCATGTTTAAAGATACACTTGGAAGAGAGAGACAGCTTGGAACAGTCCAACTTGATTTCAATATGCCAGCACGATTTGAACTAGAATATACAGACAAGGATGGTGAAAAGAAAACTCCAGTTATGATTCACAGAGCCATTGCTGGTTCCCTTGAAAGATTCCTTTCAATTGCGATAGAACACTTTGCAGGAAACTTCCCTTTCTGGATGGCACCTGTTCAAGCAATTGTAATACCTGTTGCTGAACCCCATGAAGAAAAGGCAAAGGAAATTCGACTAGTACTCAAAAAAGCAGGTTTCAGAACTGAAGTTAATACATCCGATGATTCATTCGGAAAAAAGATTCGATCTGCGAAGAAAGAAAAAGTTCCTTACACAATTATTATTGGAGATGCAGATTTGGAAGCTGGAAAGTTCACGCTGGAATCTAGAGACAATGGACAAATTGGTCAACTTACTCAAGAAGAGATCTTGGAAAGATTTAAAGGAGAAAACTAGTTAAGTAAAACAAAAAGCCGCGGACGAAGTCCGCGGCTTTTTGTTTAAATAGTTTTAGATAAATTATATATTCTGAGTCACTTTATTTGCTTCCTTGAATTCTGAAATTCTTTTTGAAGCAACAACTTTATTCATTTTCTTTCTGATCATGAATGCTCCTGCAAATGACCATGCTAGTACAAGTCCGATAAATCCAATTAATTTGAATGTTTCGGCTGGACCAGTATATGGTACTTGGTTTAGGAATACTGATTCAACAGATGAATAGTTTCCTGTTGGATAATCGAATACTCTAGTGTTTGAAACAAAAGTTCCGTCATTATCATCTACAACGATTGTAGAACAGTCATCAGTTCTTCTGTTTCCATCATCATCACGAACAGTAACTTCGAAATCGTATCTCCCTCTATCATCAAATCTGATGTATTGAGATCTATCGTTTTCATCAAAGTCATCAACTTCATCAATGTCTCCGTCCCACTCAATATCGAATGGTGAGTTACCTCCGTCAATATCAACTTCAATTCTTACTCTATCTCCTTCATCGATTCTTGTGTCAGAAATTCTACAAGCAATATCGAAGTCGTTATTTCTGTTATCGTTTTCAACAACAACTGTACATTCGTCTGTTGCAGTATTTCCTCTTGAATCTCTTACAGTAATATCTACATCGTAAGTTCCAGAATTATTGAATTGTCTTACTACAGATCTTGAATTTGAATCAATGTCTCCAGACCAATCGTATGAGATACTTCCTCTACCACCTGAAACTTCAGCTGTAAAAGTTACATCATCACCATCTTCGATTGTTCTATCTGAAACTCGACAAACAACATCTAGATTGTTGTTATTATTCACAACAACAACTTCTCTCTCGACAATAGTTCGTCCTCCACCATTACATCCTCCGTTACATCCTAGACCGTAGTCATATGAAGCTCCGTAGTCGTAATTGTAGTCATAGTCATAATTATCATATCCATAGTCGTATGTAGTTTGGTAATTAGATGTTCCGTAATCGTATGAGTTTCCAGTTGAGTAGTTATAATCCCAATCATCGTATCCAGTTGAGTAGTTATAGTCCCAATCATCGTATCCAGTTGAGTAGTTATAGTCCCAGTCGTCATAACCTGAAGAATAGTCCCAAGAATCGGCACTAACTACAGTAGGCAAAAACAATACTGCAATCACTACAAAGATATTCAATTTTTTAATAATGTTTTTCATAATTTTTAATTTATCTTAACTCCAATATTATATAAAATATAAAGCGTTTTGTCAAGTATAGAAAAAGGGCGCAATCTTTCGATTGCGCCCTTGTGAACTTCAAATCACTTTTTGACAAGCACCCAAACAGTGCTACCGCGTTTTGAAGGTTTTGGATGAGGAACCAGAACCGTCCCTGCTGGGCGGTCGACCTTGAACTTCACGTACTTTTCCATGAAATCATTAGGTGTCCCAGGCTCTGCTGCCAGAACCTGTCCAGTTGGGCCTTTGCAGACCCATATGGATTTCCCTAGCATTGAATCATTCTGGACGTGATCAAGAGAGGTGACAACGAGGTCACCGCTCTGCTCATCTACGTCGAAGTGAACAGTGTGTCCATCTCGTAGATCAACTGGGATTGCTTTCGGCGTTTCCGCTTCTACGATTTTTTCGTCAAGCTTTGCCTTCATTTCAGCCAGCTCCTGACGGAGACTAGCTTCAACTGAAGAATCAAATTTTCCAGTAATCCCCATTGGTCCCTGAATTCCAGGGTTACCTTGAGGACCGATAGGTCCGATCACTCCAGCAATTCCCTGGAGTCCCTGAGGACCTTTAGGTCCAACTGGTCCACCCTTATTCAAGGCCTTATTCAAGGCAAATCCAGCAAAGATCAAAGCGATGATTGCAACAGCTGTTGCAACGATGCCGAAGATGTTTTTCTTTGGTTGAGTCTTCTCATTAAGAAGCTCAACCAGTTCGTTTCTCTTGGCATCATCAGCCAAGTTTACAGCCTCAAAATCACATGGTTCGAATTGTCCATCTTTCATTTTTTTGTGTTTGTTGTTTGTTGTTTTGAAGGGGTTCGCTAGAGTAGCTCACCTGACTTTCTGACGATAGTATAACAGAAATAGTTTTTTTGTCAATACTACACTTCCCTCTCAAATTCAACCTCATAAACAAGGTGCGACCTCGGTAAGTACCCGAGGTCGCACCTTGAAAATAAAATACACGTATCCTATAGGCTATATATTGAAATTAATATTTCCATAGGTCGCACCTTGGACTAAACTTCCCTATCAAATTCAGCCTCTACGACCCATCTGTCCTGCTTTGCCCCAAAGGAATTACATGTAGAAATAGTCAACATTCTATTTGTTTTTGAAAAATCAACAAAAGCACTGTTTTCATCGACTAGACTAAGGTTGGTAACCTTATAAATAAAGATTTTTCCATCTGATTCTATTTCAATTTCATCTCCCTTTACTAGTTTATTTAAATCATTAAATGTTTTGTAGGCTTGATTATTTACCACACTAAAACCCGTAGAATGCCCAAATAAGAACATATTTCCCCTATCTACAGTTCCTGAACCAGGATAATAAACAGCGCCCTTATTCAAGGCTTGGTCTAGAACAGTAACATCCTGAGATTGTGGTTTTTCAACTACAGAATCAACACCAATTTTAGATATAGTAACTCTATCTGGATATAGTATTTGATCGCTATTTTCGTCTGTTTGATTGTACTCAAAATTCTCAGTTTCCTTTGGTTCTGTATTATTTGCAGACTGAAACTCCTTTGGAGTAAATCCTAAAATAGACAAAAGTGTATATGTACCTGCAAAGATAACCAAGGTTACTATTCCAATTATTGTAAAATCTTTTGAATTCATTGGTAATATTATACAAGACTTGTCAAGTTTGTGCAAATCTGGTAGCTTAAGCCTGAACGACAGCACAAACACAGATGAGAGAATACGAAGAAATAGCAAGAGCTTTTGGATTAGCGCTAATAAGAGAGAAAGATGAAAAAAGTTTTGATTATCTTTCAGGATTAGTTAAAGGATTGAAAGAAAGAAGAGCCCCTGACTCTGTTGTAACTTTTTATAGTCGTCTAAAAGATATGCGAGAGGAAGGATGTCTTGATGAAGACATCCTGAAAGAATCTGGATTACTTGAACCTAGGATAATGGGTCAAGAAGTATTGGATTCCTGGGGCTACCCTGAAACAATAGATACTAGCCTTTTGTTTAAAGAGATGGATGAACTTAAGGTGAAATCAGGTTTGTCTACAGAGGAAATTCTGTTTTACCTTTTTACAAACTTTGCACATGCTCTTCACATAAAAATGGTTGAGTGATTCAGGTGCCCGCGAAAGCGGGCATTTTTTATTACTTGATATAAACATAGTTTTCGCTTATTATTTATTTCAATGCGTCGATGGCAGAGCGGTCAAATGCATTGGACTGTAAATCCAACGACTTTAGTCTACGGAGGTTCGAATCCTCCTCGGCGCACATAAAATAAAAAGCGGCGGCCTTCAGGCCGCCGCTTTTTATTTTCTTAAACCAGAGAATCCTCATTAATCTCACCATCTTTGAAAACAGTTTTCTTTCTACCCTTTCCTGAAACATCGAAACTGAACTCACTTCCTTTTACAGAAATAACCACTGAGCTTCCATCTTTCAAACCTTTTGCAATTATAAGTTGAGCAAGAGGATTTAGAATTTTTTCTTGAATCAATCTTTTTAGAGGTCTCGCTCCATAGCTTGGATTGTAACCTTCTTTTGCAAGATATTTTTCAACAGCTTTATTTACTTTGATCTTGATATTTTTATCAACAAGTCTTTCAGTAACTCTCTTAATTTGAATTCCGACAATTGTTTCGATTGCTTTCTGTGAAAGAATATCAAAAATTATTATGTCATCCAGACGGTTTAGGAATTCTGGTCTGAAATGATCTTTAAGTGCTTTTTCAACATTTGCCTTTGTGTCTTCATATTGACTCTTTGCGGATTTATCAGAAGCAAACCCGATACTTTCCATTTTATCAATAAACTCTGCACCAATATTTGATGTCATTATAATTACAGTATTCTTGAAGTTTATAGTTCTTCCTTTTGCATCTGTAAGACGTCCGTTATCCAAAACCTGAAGGAGAATATTGAATACTTCTGGGTGAGCCTTTTCAATCTCATCGAACAAAACAACTGAATATGGTCTGTGTCTTATTTTATCGACAAGTCCTCCTCCATCATCATGACCAACATACCCTGGAGGTGAACCAATCAATTTTGAAGTGGAATGTTTTTCCATAAACTCAGACATATCAACTCTAATCAATGATTTTTCATCATCAAACATATACTCTGCAAGAGTTTTTGTAAGTTCAGTTTTTCCAACTCCTGTTGGACCTAGAAACATAAATGAAGCAATTGGTTTGTCAGGATCAGCAATTCCAGCTCTTGATCTCTTGATTGCATTAGCAACTTTTGTAACTGCAGAATCTTGCCCAATTAATCTTTTCTTAAGAGCTCTTTCCATTCTTGATAGTTTTACAGCTTCTTCTTCGAGCATTCTTTCTACAGGAATTCCTGTCCATCTTGCAATAATTGCAGCAATATCACTCTCAACAACTTCTTCTCGTAAAATTTTTCTTGTGCTTTGTAGATCTTTTAGTTTCTTCTCAAAACTTCGAAGATCCTTTTCAACTTGGGGCATTTCAGAATATCTAATTTCAGCAGCTCGAGACAAATCAGATGCGGCAACAGCGTTTTCAGCATCTTGTTTTAATGAATCCATTTCAATTCGCAAATCTTTTATATTAGAAATAGCATCTTTTTCACTAGTCCACCGTAGTTCTAGTTCGGAATTCTTCTCATTTAAATCAGCAAGTTCTTTCTCTATCTTTTCTAGTCTCTTCTTTTGAACCTGTGTTTGTTTGTTTTCATTTGTAAGGGCTTGTTTTTCTATTTCGAGTCTCATCTTTTTTCTTCTAGAAATTTCTAAATCCTCTGGCATATTTTCCAAAGAAATTTTTAGACCAGATGAAGCCTCATCAATTAAATCAACAGCTTTATCTGGAAGAAATCTATCTGTAATATATCGTGAGGAAAGTTGCACTGCAGCAACAATCGCATCATCTGTAATTGTTACACCATGATAAACTTCATATTTATCCTTAATTCCTCTCATGATCGCAATAGCATCATCAATATTTGGTTCATTCACATTCACAGGTTGAAATCTTCTAGTAAGTGCACCATCCTTTTCAATGTATTTTTGGTACTCCTTAATAGTTGTTGCTCCAATAGCCTTCAATTCTCCTCTCGCAAGTGCAGGTTTCAACATATTTGAAGCATCCAGTGATCCTTCTGCTGAACCAGCGCCAGCTATTGTGTGCATTTCATCAATAAATAAAATAACATTTCCAGCTGCTTGTTTCACTTCCTTTATAATTTTTTTCAGTCTATCTTCAAACTCTCCTCTGTATTTTGTACCAGCAACCAACGCCCCAAGATCAAGCGCAAGAAGTTCTTTGTTCTTCAAAGATTCTGGTATATCTCCTTGAGCAATTCGAACAGCTAGACCTTCTACAATCGCAGTCTTTCCAACACCTGGTTCTCCAATCAAGATAGGATTATTTTTTGTTCGTCTTGAAAGAATCTGAACAATTCTATTTATTTCTCTATCTCTTCCAATAACTGGATCGAGTTTATTATTTTTGGCTTGGTCTGTGAGTGAAACTGTATATTTTCTAAGTGCTTTTAATGTCTTTGGTGTGTCAGTTACGGTCTCTTTATTTTCTTTTAGTTCAGCAAGAATTTTTATAACTTCATCCTTTTCAATTTTAAATTTAGCAAGCAAATTCTTTGAAGCACTTGGAACATCGAAAAGTGCCAAAAATAGATGTTCTGTTGAAACAAATTCGTCACCTAAACCTTGAGCAATCCGACTTGAGTATTCTAAGACTTGTGCAAGCTCTGGCGATAAATAAATTTGATATGAAGGAGAAAGTGTTTGTCCAAACTCTGGGGTTTCAATTGAATCCAAAAGTGTATCTGTTAAAAGTATTAAATCTACTCTCATTTTTTCAAGTATAGAAATAACATTACTCTCTTCCTGTAGAATAAGAGCAGTGAACAGATGAAGAGGATTAACATGATTCTGCCCTCTTTCTGTTGCTAATTCATGAGACTGTCTCACGACTTCTTTTGCTTTTGATGTAAAATTTCTAAATGGTGGCATAAGAAAATAAAATTAATTGGCTATTAATATACAATAAATTACACTTCTTTTCAAGGCTTAGAATCCTCTCCCTGAAAGAAAACTCTTTATTTCATTCACTGGTGCAAAGGTTGTTTTTTGTTCTGCGGGATCATATTTTTTGAAACCTACAATCGCTCCTTGAAGATTTGTGATAATACTTCCAACTAAAACATTTTCAGATGAAACTCCTGTAAATATTTTTGTAACCTCTGTCCACGTATTTTCTCCTTCAGTCTTTTCGAACGAATCTAGCTTATTGATAACTCCAGTTGAAATAGAATTTTGTGCAGAACCTGAAATTGAAATTACAGATTGTGCTAATTGGAGACTATTTGAATCTGCAAATGTTGCTGGCACTAAATCATTTCTACCATTCTTCAGTTGCATAATTGCAAAAGTATCAGCACTATTATATGAAATTATATCGAGAGGGATATTTCCAACCTGAGTTTTTGCGATGTATTCATTATTCTTATTAATCAAATTTCGGTCAACAAGAATTGAATTGCCTGACACTACAACACCAAGAGTTACAAATTCGCCTAGCTCTTTATCTCCTTGATGAATTCTCACAAGACTTCTAGAATTCTTTTGAACAGCATCAATAGTTAGATCTTCCTGGTTTACAACAACTGTTTCAATAATTCTCTCTGGAGTTGTTACTACTGTTTTATTTTCATTATCCTCCTCAGGTTCAACAACACGTTCGATAGTTCTCTCGACAATTCTGTTTACAGTTTGTGTTACGGGAGTTTGCCCTTGATCCATAAGTGACACAACAGTTATCCCGGTCGCAATTGAAGTGACAAAAGCAACCAAAAGACAAAGCAAAACTAACTGTTGAGTATTTAGGTTCATATTCATATGATGATTTTAACATTTTGAGTAGACAAAAACAAAGTATCACTTCTACTCCGTCATCCTAAACCATACATACCAGCAGATAAGTAAACTAGAATGATAAGAACATGGGACCGATTTTATTTCTTCATCTGAAAATCAACAGTTTTTCGAAATGCTCGAACAGCTTTATCAATTTCTTTTTTTGTAGTCTTTCTTCCAAAAGAAAATCTAACTGAACTTCCTGCACAACCTGTATCACCCAGTGCTCCGATTGCGTACGATTGTCCGTTTCCCTTCAGAGATTTACAGGCCGTCATGGCAGAACAATTTATTCCAAGTTCATCCATCATAATTACAGCGAACTCTGAATTCAGACCTTGCACACAGAAATTTAAATTGTTCTTCATTCTATTTTTTAAGTTCCCATTTAGTTTTGATTCCGGTATTTCCTTTAAAATCATATCAAACATATATTTTTGTAAAATTTCGAAATGTCTTAGATCTTCTTCTCTATTTTCAAAAACTAAAAGTAACGCTTCACAAAAACCGACTATTCCAGAGACATTCTCTGTTCCAGGTCGAAGTCCCTGCTCTTGCCCACCACCAAACATAATTGAATCAAGTTCTACATAATTTTTCTTTATTAAACATCCACTTGCTTTAGGTCCATAAATTTTTGAACCATCAAGTGTAAGCAAATCAACCTTTAATCCATTTATATTTAAATCCAAAAGTAGCCCGGCTTGACTAGCGTCTGTATGGAAAAATGGAAATGATTCATTTCCACTACTCTTTTCTTCTTTATACTTTAAAATCTCTCTTGAAATTTTTTGAATAGGTTGAATAGCACCAATTTCATTTGTTGCATAGGAAATAGTTACAAGAGAAGTTTTTTCATTTAAAACTTTTTTTACATCTTCTACTGAAACAACTCCGTCCTCATTCACATCAAGCAGTTTCACATCAACTCCCAATCTTTCAGCCTCTTTTAATGATTCTAGAACTGCAGGGTGTTCTGTTTTGAGAGAAATAATTTGTGAGTCAGGATATTTTTTTGCTATTCCGAGTATTGCAATATTAATTGATTCAGTTCCTCCGTTTGTAAAAATAATCTCCGAGTCTTTTATTTGAAATTTCCTAGCAATTTCTATTCTGTATTGAGAGATTAATCCTTTTATTTTCTTTGCTTCAAAATAAATAGATGAAGGATTAAAAAAAGAATCAGAAAAATATTTTTTCATTTTTTTTAAGACTTTTTTGTCTACAGGAGTAGTTGCTGCAAAATCTAAGTGGATATTCTTTTTTCCCTTTTTATTAAACATAGTCTATAATCTTTACCAGTTACGAATTTTTATCATGAATTTGAATTTAGGGCAAAACGAAATAATACTTATCATTTTAGCACTTTTTATTGTCACTCTATTAATTTGGGTGATGGTATTACATTTTAGATTCAAAAGATTAGTTAAAGGTTCAAACAAAAATACCATCGAGGACTCCTTGGTTAATATTTACAAATATATTGAAAATTCACATGCCGAAACAAAAAAACTCTCGGTTTCTGTAGAAATCTTGCAAAAACAAATAACGAAATCACCAAGAGGTTTTGCAATGATTACTTTCAAAGCCTTTGATGGTGTTAAGTCAGGTGGCGCAAATTCATTTGCTATTGCATTTGTAAGTGACGAAGGAAATGGTATAGTGCTTTCAACTTTCCACGCAAGAGACAGAGTGAATGTTTTCTCAAAAGAAATTACTGCATTCAAAAGTAATGTGATGCTTACTGAAGAAGAGGAAAAAGCGTTGACAAAAGCGAAACAAAGCTTAAGTTTATAAATATTACCTATATATCAATATGACCAAAGAAATCTCTAAAAAAGAAGATGCGATTGTTCGACCCCCTATCGTTGCGGTAATGGGTCATATTGATCATGGAAAATCAACACTATTAGATACAATTAGAAAAAGTAGAATCACAGCAAAAGAAGCTGGTGGTATTACTCAACATATTGGAGCATACGAAATTAAGCATGGAGAAAATAGGATCTCTTTTTTGGACACGCCTGGTCATGAAGCCTTTGTCAGTGTACGTGATAGAGGAGCACAGATAGCTGATATTGCTATCCTTATCGTCTCTGCAGAAGATGGAGTAAAACCTCAAACACTTGAGGCATTGAATTCTATCAAAAAAGCTGAAGTTCCTTTTATTGTTGCAATAAACAAAGTCGACTCTCCAAAAGCAAATGTTGATTTAGCAAAAGCTAGTTTAATTGAGAATGAAATTTATCTTGAAGGAATGGGTGGAGATATTTCTTTTGCAGAAATATCTGCGAAAGAAGGTACAGGAATTGATGAGCTTCTAGATTTAGTTTTACTTACAGCAGAAATTGAAGATTTTAAAGCTGAATCAAATGGAGAAGGATATGGTTTAGTTATTGAGTCAAATAAATGTAAAAAGAAAGGAATTTCAGGAACTCTTGTTCTTAGAAACGGAACACTAAAGGTTGGAAATTTTGTAGCAACAGAGACATCGTTCTCCCCTGTTAGATCAATTGAAAGTAGTGAGGGCGAAAATCTAAAAGAAGTTACCTTCTCTACTCCTTTTATTATCTGTGGTTTTTCAGAACTACCAGATGCAGGAGATACTTTTAAAGTATTTGATAATAAAAAAGATGCTGAAGCTTTCTCAAAAACAAAAGTAAAAGAGTTGGTTACAAAACATAAGGACTTTATAGTAGAAAAAGATAGCACTGTTATTCCTCTAATAATCAAAACTGATGTTGCAGGAAGCAAGGAAGCAATAGAATACGAATTAAACAAAGCTGAAGTAGAAGGCATCACTTTTAAGGTATTAGAATCAGGAACGGGAGATATTTCAGAAAAAGATGCAAAACTTGCAATGGGAAATGAGAAGACTCTCGTTATTGGTTTTAATGTTGGTGTTGATTCTCAAGCAAAGCAGATAATCGATAGAAATGAGACTACGGTAAAAGTGTTTAATATTATTTATGAAGCGATTCAATGGATTGTCGATTCTGCAAAGGAAAGGAAAGATAAAATAGTAAAAGAAGAAGAAATTGGAAAAGTAAAAATTCTTAAAATTTTTGGAAACAATAAAAAACTTCAAATTATTGGTGGAAAAGTAAAGGAAGGTAAAATAGAAACAGGTGCACGTTTTAAACTTCTGAGAAGAAATGAACCAATTGATAAGGGTGTTGTAAAAGGATTACAAAAAGTAAAAGATCAGGTTACACTAGTTACTGGAGAGGAAGAATTCGGTGGTGCAATTGATTGTAGAACCGATGTCGCTGAAGGTGATATGCTTTATCTGTTTAACATGGTAGAAAAATAATGGATTTTCACAACGAAAAAACAAAAGATCAAATTCAAAGATTAGCATCTCAATTTATAGAAAGAGAGTCTAATAGGAATTCCCTAATAACTGTTACTAATGTACAAGTTACAAATGACTTTAAAAAAGCTATAATTTTTGTTACAGTTTTCCCTGAAGATCAAGAAGAGACAGCTGTTCACTTCCTTAAAAGACAGAGAGGTGAGTTCAAGACTTTTGTAAAGAAAAATTCTAGAATTAGAAGAATTCCATTTCTTGACTTTATTGTCGATGGTGGAGAAAAGTCTCGACAGAGAATCGAAGAAATTACGTACAATAAAGATTTCTAATAATGGCACGGTGGCGAAGTGGTAACGCAGCGGTTTGCAAAACCGATACGCGCGGGTTCGATTCCCGCCCGTGCCTCAAACAATCAAGCGAAAGCTTGTTGTTTAGGTGCAGGAGAAAACCGTAGGTTTTCATCGGGAATCGAAAGACGGAGCCGGTCTACAGTCTGGAGTGAAACAAAGATTGTCGGCGAGTCAGGGTCGTGAGCGATATATTTTTAATGACTGAAAGGAATATGAAAATAATTGACTCCTGACCGATTCCCGCCCGTGCCTCCCGATATGATATTATATCTTTCGGAATTGCCCGGATGGCGGAATTGGTATACGCGCACGACTTAAAATCGTGTCTCAAATGGGATGCGGGTTCGACTCCCGCTCTGGGCACAAACAGAAATATCTGTTTAAATCAGCAATTAAGGTGCGACCTTGGTGTTTATCAAGGTCGCACCTTAGAAACAACCGTCCATAGCTCAGCTGGTAGAGCACCCGCCTCTTAAGCGGATGGTCGCAGGTTCGAGCCCTGCTGGACGGACTAGAATAAAAGAAATTAAAAATGTAATTTTTGATGATTTTTATTCTTCTGAACAGAAGGGTGAGAAAGACGGAGCCGGTTTACAGTCTGAATTGAAACGAAGACTGTCGGCGAGTCGGGGTCGCAAAAATTTTATTTTAAAATTATTTGTGACCGAGCCCTGCTGGACGGACTAGAATCAATTGAAACAAAAGAGAATTTGTGATAAATTTGTATTCTTAGCTAAAAGTAATTTAAGCATATGCGCGGATGGCGGAATTGGTAGACGCGCTGGTCTTAGGAACCAGTAGAGTAATCTGTGGAGGTTCGAGTCCTCTTCCGCGCACATAGAATAAAAGAGTCTAGTACTAGTTGTACTAGACTCTTTTATTTTAGTGATCGTAGATGACGAGAAAGA
>CAZPRI010000020.1:0-12384 GCA_964589635.1 uncultured Candidatus Saccharibacteria bacterium
CAAAATTTTAGATATATTGCACACCCCCGTCATCCCAGATTTAGTCTGGAATCCATGCTTTTTTATCTTTTAATTTTAAAACGTGGTTCCTCAGGCCCTGCCGGTAGGCAGGGCCTGAGGATGACGGAAGTGTAATTTTGATAGAACAGAGAAAAACTTTGTGCTAAAATGAGTTTAATTATGGAAGAATCAGCATTTTACGGTAACTCTGTTTTCTTTATTGAAACAGATAAAATTTCACCAAATCCTTATCAGCCAAGGAGGGATTTTGATCAAGAAAAGCTAAATGAATTAGCCGAATCAATTCGTACATATGGTGTTCTACAGCCTATTGTTGTTACAAGAAAAGAGATTGAGAAAGAAGACGGAGGCCTTGTTGTTTCTTATGAATTGGTAGCAGGTGAGCGAAGGCACAGAGCTTCAAAGATTGCAGGACTCAGAGAAATACCTGCACTCATTAGAGCAAAAGAGGATGATAATAGAATAAAACTAGAGCTAGCAATTATTGAGAACCTTCAGAGAGAAGATATTTCTCCAGTGGACAAGGCTCGAGCCTTTAAACAATTGTGTGAGGAGTTTGGTTTGAAACATGCTGAAGTTGCAAAAAAAGTCGGAAAGAGTAGGGAATACATTTCAAATTCAATCAGAGTTTTGATGTTGCCTGATGAAATCTTAACCGCAATTTCTCAAGGAAAAATATCAGAGGGTCATTCAAGACCTTTACTCATGCTTATTGATAGACCAGAAGAACAACAAACTTTGTTTCGAGAGATTATGCTTCGAAAATTAACTGTGCGTGATGCAGAGAGAATTTCAAGAAAGATTGCGGTTGATAAAGTTAGAAAACATGAACTACTTGTTGACCCAGAAATTATTGAATGGGAGCAAGAAATTGGAAATATGCTTGGAACAAGAGTTCATGTTGAGAAAAAAGAAAATGGTGGTAGAATCTCAATCGATTATTTCAATACGGATGATTTGAAAAAGATCATGACATCTATTAATGCTCAGCAAATGCAATCCAAGGAGACAATTCCTTCAGTTGAACCTGCAATGAATATGCTTGAAGCTAGCACGGCTCTCGAAAATAGTAGTACTGTTTCTTCTGCTGAAAGTGTGGGTAGTATTTCTAATGATCAAATCTTGAATGAAGAGGTTATTAAGGATCATGTTATGGAGCAATTCGATAATTCAGAAATTGGAATTCCTAAATATGGAGAAGAGGAAAAAGATGACGATGAAGATATTTATTCTGTAAGTAATTTTAATATCTAATTTGACTTTAGTTTTTTTTTAGATTATTCTTCTCGCGAAGAAATTGTTCTTTTTGATTATGAAAATAAAAATAGTAACACTAGTTTTAGCACTAACATCTGTTTCTTGTGCGAATACAAAGAATGAAATTAAAAAAGTTCAAAAAGTTTTTGCACGAGCGACACAGTTTCACAAAAATGATCCAGGATGTGATCCTTGGACAAAAAGAGGTACTACGTGTACCCAAATTCGTCTTAGTGACAGTTGCGACAATACCATTGGTATGGTGGCAATTGACCCGAAGATAATCCCATTTGGATCATTGATTTACTCTCCAGAAAACGAAAGATTTTATCTTGCTTGTAACATTGGAGGAGCAGTCTCTTCGAGAGTGGCCGCAAAAAAACTTGCAGACAAGAAGGATCTTTCTGATAAGTTCAGAGAGGCTCTAGTTTTAGATTTTTATGCAAAAAAAGAAATTATAGATAATCATTTCGGTGATTTTTTTGTCATTCTGCATGAAGGTGAAGATTTTAGATTTGATCTTTCAAAGTCTGAACAGGAGATTAGACTCAAGCCAGAATTCTGGATTGACAGGATTCACAAAATTCTGAAGGAGTCTTCGACGAAAAAAGATACTTTAACTGCGATTCTTTGTAGATTGCAGGAAATGTAGATCCTATTAAAACTCAAAAGCCGCCGCGTTTGACGCGGCGGCTTTTTCTTTACCCGCCATCATGAGAACTGTGCATCCAAAATAAATAAAAATATATTTTATCTCCTTTGTACATAATCCTACACAACACCACCTTTTGCTATTATCTCTTCAGTACCCCGACGTCATCCTCGGGTTTAACCCGGGGACCCAAGTTTTATTTTAAACCATCATGAATAATATTTTTTATTGTCTGGTTTCCTGCCTGCGAAGGAATGATGATAGTGAGTACTTTAAATTTATTTTAGATTTAAAGTCGAACTATTTTTTACTTTTTAGTAACTCTCTTTTTTGTTTTTTTCTTTTTGGCACCACGTTTTTTCTTTGGTTCTTTAATGATAGTTAAGGCTCTTTCAAAAGTAATGTCGTAAGGATTATCTTCTTTTAGAGATCTGAAATCTGTTTGATGAACAACGAAAGGTCCAAATCTTCCGATAGATGTAGAAATTGGTTCTCCTGTCTCTGGGTGATTCCCGAGAACTCTTGGAAGACTAAGGTATTTTAGAGCATCTTCTAGTTTTACGTCTTCGATGGCTTTTTCCTTTGGAACTGAAGCCCTCCGTGGTTTCTCACCTTTCTTCAATGTCTCCTTGTTTCCAATTTGAACATATGGTCCAAATCTTCCATCAAGAAGTAGAACAGGTAATCCTGTTTCAGGATCCTCGCCAAGTGGTTCATCTGCCTTTAGTTCCTTACCTTCAATTGTAAGTGCGCCATCGCATTCTGGAAATTTTTCGCAAGATAAAAATTTCCCCATTCTTGAAAGTTTAATATCCATTCCAGCTTTACATTTTGGACATTTAAATTCATCAGACTTTCCAAGAGTTGTGAGTTTTGCAATATTTTCTTTAGATTCTACTTCTTTAGAAAAAGGTGTATAAAAATCTTTTAGAGTTTTTATGTACTCTCGTTTACCTTCAGCAATTTCATCAAGTTCGTCTTCCATTTCAGCTGTAAAATTGTCCGAAATATATTTTGCAAAATGTTCTTCTAGAAAACTCGAAACAACATCTCCGGTGTCAGTCGGGAATAGAGTCCTTCCTTCTTTTTCTACATAAAATCTATCAACAAGAGTCTTGATTGTTGAAGCATAAGTGGAAGGTCTTCCTATACCTCTTTTTTCTAGCTCTTTAACAAGTCCAGCTTCTGTGTATCTTGATGGAGGTTGAGTTTCTTTTTCTGTGTCAGTTATTTCTACAAGATTCAATCTTTCACCAGATTCAAGATTAGGTAGAGTAACGTCCTCACTTCGTGACATTGGGTCAGATTTTATCCAACCTTCTTCTACTATTATTTGCCCGTTCACTGAAAAGTTAGGGATGTTTTCTGATTCTGTAGTTGTAATAATTTTTGTTCTTAAAACTTTTGCATCAACCATTTGAGAAGCAATTGTTCTTGCCCAGATTAAATCATAAAGTCTTTTTTGGTCTGCAGTGTTTCCGACATTTTGTTTTGTGAGATCTGAAGGTCTAATTGCTTCATGAGCTTCCTGAGCATTTTTACTAGTCTTTCCATAAGTTCTTAGTTGATGAAATTGTTTTCCAAAAAGATTTTCGATGACTGATCCTGCTTGAGTGATAGCTGTTTGAGAAAGATTCGTTGAGTCGGTTCTCATGTATGTAATATGACCTGCTTCATAAAGTTTTTGAGCTATTCTCATTGTATTTGCAGGAGAAAAACCTAATCTTGTTGAAGATGATTGCTGTAGAGTTGAAGTCGTAAAAGGAGCCTTTGGCTGCCTCTTCGCGTCTGTTTTTTTGATGTCTTTAATTTTCCAATCTTCTTTTTGCGCATCGTCTAAAATTCTTCGGACCTCTTTTTTGTCTCTAATTTCTTCTTCGCAAAAAGTTTCAATTTCAATTCCATCTTTGTTTTTTAGTTTTGCGTCAAGTATCCAAAAAGTTTCAGGAATAAAAGCACGAATCAGCCTTTCTCTTTCCATAAGAATTCGAAGCGCAGGGGATTGAACTCTTCCTGCGGAAAGGCCATATCTAACCTTTTTCCAGATGAGTCCTGAAAGATCGTATCCAACAAGTCTGTCCAAAACCCTTCTAGCTTCTTGTGCAGTTTTTAAATTCAGATCCACTTGTCTTGGATTCTGTACTGCTTCTTTTACAGCACCTTCTGTAATCTCATTAAATACGACCCTTTTTGGATTTTTTAATCCGAGGGCTTCTTGTAGATGCCAGGCAATGGCTTCACCTTCTCGATCGGGGTCAGTCGCAAGTAGAACTTCATCAGCACCTTTGGCAAGTTTTTTAATATCAAAAATCACCTTCTCCTTTCCCTGAGATATTTCATAGTTGGGAACAAAACCTGCTTCGATATCGATAGCCGTTTTGTTACTTTTTGGTAAATCTCTAACGTGTCCAACTGAAGCTGTAACTTTGAAATTACCTAACTCTTTTAGATATTTTTCAATTGTTTTTGCTTTGGCTGGAGACTCGACAATTAAAAGTTTGTATGACATTGATTACAATTAATACTATATATATGTGTTTTGTGCAAATAATAAAATTTGTCAACGTCGGACGTTGACAGGTAATTTATGTTTTATTGAGTATTTACTTAGAAGTATTTTATTTATGATCTTTCATTTAATTAAAAAGTTTTAAATTATTTATATACTGTTCTATTAAATTGTTTGAAAAAGTTAATAAATAGATCTAAAACAAACTTTCATATTTTCCTAAGCTTTTATTTATAAAACCTTTAATTTCCATTTCCATCAAAAGTTGCGAAAGATGAGAAGTTTTCATTTCTGATTCTAAAAGAATTTCGTCAAATGTTTGAATTTCGTTTCTGATAAGTTTTATTATTTGTTTTTCTTGTTTGTTCAGTTCCACGCTCTGTATTTTTTGCTCTGTACTTTTTTCAATTCCCAAAGTGTCCAAAATATCCTTACTTTCAAAAACAGGTCGTGCGCCTTCGGTCATTAACCTATTCGAACCTTTTCCAAAATCGGAAAAAATTGTTGTTGGAACAGTAAGAAGTTCCTTGTTGTATTCGAGAGCTAGTCTTGCTGTTATGAGGGTTCCTGATTTTTCATTTGCTTCAACGACTAGAACTGCATCAGAAAGTCCTGCCATAATTCTATTTCTTGCTGGAAATGTCCACGGTTTAGATTCAATTTTTTCATATTCAGAAATTAAACATCCGCCTCTACTTATTATTTCTTCGGACAATGTTCTATTAATACTTGGATAAATTGCATCTTTTTCAACACCACCACCAACAACTGCAATAGTTGTAATTTCATTTTCGAGAGCAGTTCTGTGTGCGACAGTATCGATTCCAATTGCAAGTCCTGAGACAATAACGATATTTCTGCCTTTAAGTCCTGAAACAAGTTTTTTTATAGATTCTGTCGCATAGGAAGAGTGTTTTCTTGATCCTACAATACATAAAAATGTGTGAGCATGCTTATCAGGAAATTTTCCACGTACAAAAAGTTTTTTTGGTTTTTGGGGGATTTCGAATAATCCTTCAGGCCATTCATCCTTATGTAATTCTGTAATTTCTTCACTCATTCCTAAATAATAAAAAAAATGTTATGATTTCCTTATAAATAAGAGTTAAACGAGAGATAAAGAAAATGCTTGATATAAAATTCATTAGAGAAAATAAGGACATTGTTGCAAACGGCGCAAAAAAGAAATGCATCAATTTTGATGTTGAAGAGCTTTTAAAAGTAGATGATGAAAGGTTAGAAGTGATGAAGTCCGTAGAAGAAAAGAGATCAAAGCAAAATGAGGTTAGTAAAAGGATTCCTCAGGCAGGTGATGAAGAGAGACAACAACTTGTATCTGAAATGACATCATTGAAAAATGATTTGCAGTCTGAAGAAGAAAAATTAAAAGAAATTACACAAAAGTGGCAGTTGTTAATGTTGCAGGTTCCAAATATTCCGGACATGTCAGTTCCTGATGGAAAGAGTGATGAGGAGAATATTGAAACTAAAGTTGTTGGTGAGATTCCTAAATTTGATTTTGAACCAAAGAATCATATGGAATTAATGGAGGCACATGACATGGTAGATTTTGAAAAAGGAACAAGGATTGCGGGATTTAGAGGTTACATTTTAAAAAAAGATGGAGCACTATTACAAAATGCTGTGATTAATTTTGTTATGGATAAAATGGTAAAGAAAGATTTTACTCCAATGATTGTTCCTTCTCTGGTTAGGAGAGAAACTCTTTTGGGTACAGGATATTTACCACAAGGTGAAGAGGATTTATATAAAACTCAAGACGACGATTTTCTTTCAGGTACAGCTGAAGTTCCAACAATGAGTTACCATGCGGGTGATATATTCAAGAAAGAAGATTTACCTATTAAATTTATTTCTTTCTCTCCATGTTTTAGAAGAGAAGCGGGAAGTCACGGAAAAGATACAAAAGGTCTTTATAGAGTTCATGAATTTTATAAGGCAGAACAGGTTATATTATGTGAGGCTAGTCATGAGGAATCTGTAAAACATCATGAAGAGTTAACTCAAAATGCAGAAGAGATTATGCAGGATCTTGGAATTCCATATCATGTTGTGACTGTTTGTGGTGGAGATCTGGGTCTTGGACAAGTTAAAAAATATGACATCGAGGCTTGGATTCCTTCACAAAATAAATATGGTGAGACTCACTCTTCTTCTTATTTTCATGATTTTCAGACAAGGAGATTAAACATTAAGTATCAAGATGGTGAAAAGAAAAGATTTGTTCATTCTTTGAATAATACTGCAATTGCCGCTCCTAGAATTTTAATTCCTTTGGTTGAAAGTAATCAAACAGTAGATGGAAAGATTAAAATTCCAGAAGTTTTGAGGCCGTATATGGGTGGTAGAGAGTTTATTGGTTAGACGGACATTCTGGATATAAATATCCAACGGAGAAGGAGCTTTCTTTAAAAATGATTGGATCCTAGACTACTGCGGCCTCCAGGAGGTCCTGCTGATCTTGGATGACGAGAAAAAGAGAATATGCAAAAAAAATATACTTCAAAAAAGTTTATTAAAAAAAAGAAGAAAAAAATGAAGTGGAAGTTAATTCTTCTAATACTCTTTGTTTTGATGTCTATGTCTATTTTTTTCTATTGGATGAGACACTCAAGTCTAAATATTAGAAAAATTGATGTTGTTGAAAACTCTCTCTCAAAAACATCATCTTTAGAAGCCAATGTCTCAAATTCCTTAAATGGAAATATATTCTTTTTTATTCCGAAAACAAATGCTCTGTTTTTCCCTAGATTTGAGGTTCAGGAAAATCTAAAAAAAAGTTTCCCGGAAATCGCTGCAATAGATATAGATCTAAAGGGACTTCATGAGATTGAAGTAGAAATTGAAGAGTATGAACCTAAAATAATTTTAGAAACAAAGAACGGTACCTTTTTCGTGAATGAGTTCGGAGATATTTTTATGAAAACTCCTTTGCTTCATTCGTATGATGATCTGTTTGTGTTTTCCACAGAAGAAGATGATTTAGATATTAGGTCTAATTTTGTTGATCCAGAATTTTTGAAAAGCATGATTTCATTTCTGACTAATCTTGAATCAATAAATATAAAAGTATTTGGCTTGGATTATAGAAATGAAGATGTCTATTATGTTATGACTGATTTAGGTTTTGAAATTCTTGTAGCGTCAACTGATAATCTAGAGGAATCATTTAAGAATATTAAATCTATTATAGAGAACGGAGCACTTAGTGAAGAAGACTTAAACTCTGTAGAATATATCGATTTAAGGTTCGGAAATAAAGTATTCTATAAATTTAAAGGGTAGGACTGGGGGTTTCTTTATATAAAGAATAAAAACTCTGTTAAAATGTATGTATGAAATATCTTCTTATCTTTCCATATTATTTAGGTTGGCATTATAGTAAGGGTATATCAGAAGTCTTTGTATCATTTAGAGACTTTCTTTATTTCGTTCCAAGATTGTTTTCAATTAAAACACTATTGAAGACACTCTTCTCTCCATTTCAGAGATTGCAAGAAGAGTACTCAGGTGGACTGGAAATTGGAAAGTTTCTAGAATCTTTTTCTGTAAACATTTTAATGCGTCTTATAGGATTCATTGTTAGAACTATCATCATAATAGTCGGCCTGTTTGCAACTGTTGTGACTTTCATCTTGGAAATAATACTTTTTATTGTTTGGATTTTATTGCCAATAATATTGGTCTTCGCTTTTTTCGCATCACTGGTGTCACTAATTAAACTATGAATTTTTATGAATTAAAAAGAAAAGATAATGATATTTTTCCGGCTCTATTGCTAGAGAAAATTTTGCCTAAAGGAAAAAGAAAAATTGTTAGAAAAATTTTATATTATGCAATGGTTGTAGCTTTCTTTGGAGTGTTTTTTACCTTATTTATTTCTGAAGCATCATCGATGATATTTATGTTTAGAGCTTTATTTATAATATTTTTCTCTGTTTGGTTTACGTTATATTTATTTGAACTGATGTATCTATCTTATTATTTTAAGGATACTAAAATTGATTTTGAGGTTCTGAAATTAGTTAATAGTTCAGAAGCCTCAGATATTACAAAATCTTTCGTTAATTCTGAACTTGGTTCATACGCCTTGATTAGATTAGGTATCACTGGTGAAAAGATAAAAGAATTTTTAGATAATAGGACAGATTTTGTTACAGAAGCAGAATATGAAATTATAGAGAATAATGACGATGAGGTGACTTTTGCAGAGTTTGGTCAGTCTCTTGTACATTTTGATTCTGACTTTTTGAAACTCTTAAAGGAACACGGGGTAACAGTTGCTGACTTTAAAGAAACTCTTGAATGGGTGTCTAGAATAAGTAAGAGAATTAGAAATTCAGAAAGATGGTGGACAAATGATAGATTATTGAGGTTTCCAAGTATTGGTAAAAGCTGGTCTTTTGGTCAAATTTACTACTTGGATAGGTTTGGTCATTCTATTTATACAGATCCTTCATATTATCATCTTGGAGATAAGTGGAGACTCCATGTTGAGACAGTAAACGAAATGGAAAACATTTTAGGAAAAGATGATGGAGGAAATATAATGCTTACATCGAGAGAAACTGATACTGGTATGAGTATTGTCGCATCACTTGGTAAAGAGATAGTTAACGGAACAGTTTCACCTAAGGTTGAGGGAAAGAGAATATATGTTTTAGATGTAAATTCTTTAATTTTCTCATATGAAGACAGAAGTCAATTTGAAATTATGCTTCAAAGGATTTTGCAACAATCTGCAAATGCTGGAGATGTGATTCTTGTAATACCTCATTTTTCTGATTTTATTGAGAATTCATCTGGAGAAGGTACAGATGTAAAAGATCTTTTGACTGAAGCAATGTCTTCTACAAGGATTCATATCATCGCAATATCTGGTAAAAAAGGCTTTCATGAAATATTGGAGACAGATATAGATTTAATGAAGAATTTTGAAAAAATAACGATTGAGGATCTTACCGAGGATGAGGCAATTGAGTTTGTTCAGGATGAAGCACAAATAATAGAATCAACAAACGAAATACTTTTTACCTATCAATCTCTGAAAGCAGTTGTTAACTCTGCTACAAGATATTTTTCAGAGAGCTCACTTTCAGATAAGGCGATGGACATTTTAAGTGAGGTTGCAAATAATGTAGTTTCAAAAGGAAAAGTTATAATCACCGCTGAAGACGTTTCAAGTATTGTCGAAGCAAAAACTGGAGTTCCACTAGGTGTTTTAACAAAAAAAGAAAAAGAAAAACTTTCAAAAATTGAGATGCTGTTAAAACAGAGAGTGGTCGGGCAAGACAAGGCAATTGAATCAATTTCAGAAGCAATGAAAAGAGCACGGCTTGGAATAGCCAATCCTAAAAGACCACTCGGTTCATTTTTATTTGTTGGTCCAACAGGTGTTGGAAAAACAGAAACTTCGAAAGCTCTTGCTGAAACATTTTTTGATGATGAGGAAACTATAATGAGAATTGATATGTCAGAATTCAATAGTTCTGATTCAGTTAGTCAGTTAATAGGAACTAGGGAGAGTGTAGGGATACTTTCTTCAAAAATTAGGGATAAGCAGTACGGAGTTTTACTTTTAGATGAATTTGAAAAAGCACATCCAGATGTACATAATCTATTTTTACAAATTTTAGATGAAGGATTCTTTTCTGATGGTCAAGGTGAAAAGGTGAATGCTAGAAACTTAATTATCATAGCCACATCAAATGCTGGGAGTGATTTAATGTATAGGGCTATAGAAAAAAATGTAAATCTACAGGGCATAAAAGAAAAAGTTATTGGATATTTAATTGATCAAAAACTATTTAGACCAGAATTTTTAAACCGATTTGATGATGTTGTACTCTTTAATTCACTCTCAAAAAATAACCTAGAGTTGATTGTTTCTTTGATGATAAACAAATTAAATAAGAGGCTAGAAGATAAAGGTTTGGATATAAAAAATACACCTGATCTTGTTTCTTATTTAGTAAGTAAGGGAACAAATGAAAAATTTGGAGCAAGAGAAATGAATAGAGTCATCCAAAAAGAGTTAGAGACAAAAATTGCTGATGCACTAATTATGGGTAAGGTCTCAGGCGGTGATACAATAAGCTTTATTAAATCTGGAGAGGATATAAAAATCGTTTAAATGAGAAATAATTTTAAAATAAGTATTATTGCTATTGTTGGAATCTGCGTCGGTGTGACAGCTGGTTATTTTGTTATAAAGGGTGTAAGAGTTGCTTCAACACAGACGATGAGTCTAGTAGAAGGAATACATTTTCCTGGTGATGATGTTCTTTCATACGGAGGCCCTGCCGTAGAGGACATCTTTAAGAATCAGGAGGGTGATGATGTTTATTTTATGGACTATAAAAAAACATATAAGATAAGTCAAAAAGCTCCTGTTCCGTATATAACTGCAAAAAGTTTTATTGTTGGTGATTTAGAGACTGGGGATATTATATTCTCAAAAAATAAGGATGAAACTATGCCGATTGCCTCAATTTCAAAATTAATGACAGCAGTATTGGCTGACGAGTATGTAGGCCTCTCTAAAGAAATTAAAATGACAGACTTTGCTGTCTCGACGTATGGCAGACAAGGAAACCTAAGTGTTGGGGAAGTTTATGAAGTTTCAGACATTCTGTACCCACTACTTTTGGAGTCTTCAAATGATGCTGCTGAAGCAATTGCTGAATCCTTAATAAGAGATAATTTCATTCAAAAAATGAATGACAAATCCTTTGAGTTAGAGATGTTCAATACACACTTTGGTGATCCAAGTGGACTTTCTCCAAGGAACATTTCAACATCATCCGACCTATTTAAACTCTCTCAGTATATTGAGAAATATAGAAGCTATATTTTTGGTATCACTAAAGAAAAAAAATATGAATTAGGAAAAAAGGTCTGGTTTAGTAATTCAAAATTTAGAAGTGATGATGATTATATTGGCGGTAAGAATGGTTATACTGATGAAGCCTTAAAAACACAATTGGCAATTTTTGATATAGAAATAAGTGGAGAGAGTAAAAAAATTATATTTATAATATTAAAGACAGATGATATCCCGGGGGACATATATGGTCTGAAAAAATACACCGAGAAGTATGTGACTTTTGAGTAATTAAGGTCTCAGATTACAAAAATTCTCAATTATGAGGTCCTCTTTTTCTGATAACCAGCAATTTGGAACAATAAAATCTATCCAACCTATTAATGACTGACCTTGTTTTACTAATACTTTATTATTTTTTATTTACCCTTATAATATCTATCTCTGAATTCTTTTCTATGTATCCCAAAAAAACTCCACTGTCGGATTCTATTTTTAGTTTTTTATTGCCGTACCTATTTTTTCTATATAATTGAAATCTTTTGTGATTTCAATAATCTATTCATTATCAGTAATTTTATAGTTTTTGTAGTGTGGAAAATTATATTCATGTCCTGAAGCGATTATTTCATCATTTTTTTGATATTATTTATATGTAATGACTTTTTTACAAAAAATCTCTAAAATAATCTTTGGTCTATCTGTACCTTTCTTGATCCTTATTCTTCCTTTCTTGGGTCTAGGGGTGAATGGTACTAGACCAGGGGACTCTTTTAAGTGGTTGATTTTATATTATAGTTCTTCTTCGATACTTCTATTCGTTCTAAGAATCATGTATAAGAAGGATTTAAAAAAGATTGAGAATTATCGTCTATATATGACTGAGTTAATAGTCTTGCTAATTGTCACTATTGTTCTTGTTTTTTCTCCTTTGTGGATGTATCTTTCCGTTGATAAACTGAGTGAAATAAGACTGACTTCTGAGGTTGAAAAGATGACTGATGTTTTTCTGATCAAAAATAAAAAGTTAACCGACGATGAGATTTCTAAATTTTTACGTTCCATAAAAGATCAGCACTTTTCAAGTGCTAATGTCGATAA
>CAZPRI010000021.1:0-11967 GCA_964589635.1 uncultured Candidatus Saccharibacteria bacterium
AGTTACTGGGACACTTAAGAAGTAGACTAGTGCTGAATGATAAAAGGATTACTCTGCTACAGGAGTAATGTGATAAAATCATTTACATGCAGTATGTTTTTATAGCATTCTATGGTTGGAATGAGCCGGAAATGAAGCAGGATGAAAAAATATTCACTATCAGTGGAGATTTTGAATGTTGGAATTTAAAGAAATTTTCTACTGAAGAATTTATTGATCAGATAAAAACAAAAATACCACCCGTAAATGATAATGTTCTTAGGAATTATTTATCAAGCGAATCATCGACTGAAGGGATTAGTGAAGGTCTTTACAAAAAATGCCTTTGGGGAATATTACTACCAACGGCTGATGGAGATCAATTTTTAACTGGATACAAAAAAGCACTTTCATTAATTAATCTATTTTCTCCTAAGTTTATGTCCCCAGCATTTTATGTAACAAATTTTGGTATTCAAAAAGTGCCTGAGACTAAGCAAATAGATTCTCCTCCTAATGATCATCAAGGGTATGAATTATTCAAAAACCAAAATTTTGCAGATTTTTATGATCTTATGTATGAGCAAATGAATTATTTTACTTGGATGAGGGATATTGTTTTATCGTGGCAAGATGAGGATTGGAGATTATTTATGGCGGCTAGTTTTTATGAAGGTCTCAAGGAATACGATAAAGGAAAAAGTGTTTACACTTGGCAAAGAGAATCTGCAGACATGGCAACTCTACTTGAGACATTATTTACTGCAGGAGACACACAAAATGAAGAAATAGGTTACCGTCTTAGAAAGAGAATATCCTGCCTTATTGGTTGGAAAATTACAGATATAGAAGATGGAATCAAAGCTTTATATAAAGATCGTAGTGAATTTATTCATGGTGCTTATTACAAAAAAATATTACGCGGAATGAGAAGAAATCAAAATGATAACGCAATGCCACCTTCTCCTGATTTCGAGAAACTTTATAAAACAAAGGAATATATCAGAATAATATTCGTTGCATATCTATATGCTTCAAAAATTAAAAATGGAGATGAAGAACTAAAACAATATTCAAGCATACAAGGTATTCTTGAAGAATCGATTATCAATATTGAATTACGTAATAAACTCATTAATTTAATTAAACCAGTAATTGAACTCCTACCTGCACCGTCAAATAGATAACAAAAAGAGCGAAATAAATCGCTCTTTTTTGTAACTTGATAGGTTTGTGGGCCGTACTAATTACATAGGTAATTAGGTCATGTATCTACCAAGTTGTCAATGCGGAGAGAGTGGGATTCGAACCCACGGACCCATTTCTGAGTCTCCGGTTTTCAAGACCGGTGCTTTCAACCACTCAGCCATCTCTCCAATATATTTCGCTACACTCAAATTGGAGATCTCCCCAAAAAGGTCGATATGATGACTGAGTGCTTGCCGCCCTCACTTTGTTCGCGGACAAAAGCAAAGCAGTTTGCTCTTGTCCCACTCAGCCATCTCTCCAATGAAGTTAGTCATAAATATGACAACTTCAGTAGAAAAGATAATAACAAATAGGGTCTGTTTTGCAATGGGATTTGCTTTTTGTTGTGTGTGGAGTTTAAATGAGATGGAAACAGCACATATTTATAATGAAAAATCTAGATACCGTTTCTCATATAGTTTTTCAATTTCATTTACTGAATCATTCTGGTCTGAGTCCTGAAATAGCAGAACTTCCACCAGAAGATTAGGAGGAGAGGATTAAAAGATTACAAAGAGAAGTAGAAAGAAAAGAATATCTTACCTCCAAAGGAAAGGTGTCTCTTAAAAAAATTCCAGAGCAGATTCTTTTTTCAGAATTCTTTCTTTTCGGTTTGGTTGCTCAGAGGAGGATTGACATTGAAGGAGAAGATTTGGTTTTGGAATTTCGATTTATATCAAATGCAAATTTGTATCAAATCAATAGAGGAAAAGCCTCACACTATTGTTATTCAGATGACGGTTTCCCATCTCTAAAATTTAGAGACCTAACTCATGATTATTTGTGGAACACGATTTTCTATCTAGATCAAACAGAAGGACCTGCAATCGTTAAAGGAGAAATAAATACCTGGTTTTTTGTTTCGCGAGGACCTTGTCTCCCAGATCCTATCCCCGTGGATTGTCTTGAATTGGCAGAAAATATGCCTTTCATTTCATCGCCATAAGTAAAAGGCCTAGCTACTAGCTAGGCCTTTTGTATTTATGGTATCGTGATTATATGAAAATCATCGGAATAGATTACGGTAAAAAGAGAATAGGTATAGCTATATCTGACGAGGATACTAATTTTGCTTTTCCAAAAAAAGTTCTAGAAAATAATTCTGATGTTATTAATGAGATAAAAAACATTATAGAAACAGAGGGTGTTAGTAAAATAGTTCTTGGAGAATCAAAAGATTTCGATATGAAGGATAATCCTATTATGAAAGATATAAAAATTTTTAAAGAGAAATTAGAAAAAGACTTTGAAGTTATTTTTCATCCAGAAATCCTATCTTCTCATCAAGCCTCAAAAATGATGGGGAAGGAGTTTACTAAAGCACCAGGAGGAAGGCGAGAAAAGAATGAAATGTTGGATGCTTCTGCTGCAGCAATTATCCTACAAAGCTATCTGGATTCAATTAATTAGCATTGACTTTTTCTGAAAAAGTTTTAATATCTCACTCTAACCGCGTATTATCAAATAAAGAAAAAAATTATGAAGTTATTAAATATTTCTCTTATGACAGTTGTTTTTGCTGTACCAACACTCATTTTTGCACAAGAAGCGCAGGAAGTTGTTACTGATACAGAAGCAGTTGTTGTAGAAGAGCAATTACAAATAGTAGTTGAAATGCCTAGTGAAGTATGTACTGACGGAATTGATAATGATGGAGATACATTAGTAGATCTTTCAGACCCAGACTGTCTATCAGAAATACCAGCACCAACAGAAGTATGTACTGACGGAATTGATAATGATGGAGATACATTAGTAGATCTTTCAGACCCAGACTGTCTATCAGAAATACCAGTTGAAAATGAACCAGAACAAAGTTCAGGAGGAAGAATATCTTCAGGTTCAATGTCTGGTAGTTCAACAAGGTTACCAGCAGGAGAAGTTCTAGGAGCCTTCACTGGAGAAGACAGAACGTGTAATACTTATTTGAATTCATATTTAAAATACGGACAAGATAATGATGTTTTTGAAGTTCTAAAACTACAGGCATTCTTGAAACTATTTATTGGACTAGATCTTGAATTAACGGGAAAATTTAATTTAGCTACCTTCGAAGCTGTAAAACAATTACAGACTATGGAAGAGGAGGCTATTCTAGATCCTTGGGGACCAGAGCTTCAACCAACAGGATATGTTTATAAAACAACAAAATATTTTATAAATAATTATTTATGTGAAGGTTCAGAAGTCTTTCCTAATCTATACTAGATAAAATACAAAAAGCCGCCGTTCTTAGAACGGCGGCTTTTTGTATTTGACATTTTCTAAATTTAATTATAATGTCATGTTTGAAGAAGGTTCTTCTAGAAAACAAACAAAGAAAGATGAAAGTAATTATTACGATCTGGTCATTAGTCGCAAGTATTGCACTTGCAGATGTTTCAATCAAAATTGATTCAAAGGGGTACGTCACTTTTTCAAGTCTGGCGTCTCCAACTGAACTCAGTGCTATGTCGCCGAATCCTTCAGGAGCATCTTCTGGGGGTGATGCGGGAAGTGTATATTTCCATCACCGCTTTACAAGCAATGATGGAAGCGATTTCCGAGTTCGAGGGCTTTGGATCTCTGTTGATCCTGATGGAGATGGAATCTACACCAATTGGACGGATGTATCGGCCTTGCCGACTCCCGGTTCAGGAAATCCTGGATATTACCTGTTGAGAAATGGTGTCGTGTTAAGTAATCAAGTGATTAGAAATGCTGTGTGTGATGAGGTAGTAGTTCTCAATCACAGCTTTCTTGGTAGAAGTTTTACTGGCGGAGTAAAATGGAAACTGGAAACAGATTATTCAGATTCCATTCAGCTAACGACCCACACTCAGGTAAAACCACTAAGATTGAATGAAGCTGGACAAGGAATATCAATACAAGAATACAACGGAGAAATTGCACTTGTTGCAAAGGGTTCTCCGAACGATATTGTTCAGTATTCATACAATCTCCTAGACTGGTTTATTTTCGACGCGTTGTCATCTTCAGAGGTATTCGTTTATCTAAATTTTGATGAAGTTGGGCAGCCAAGAAAATTCTTTCGGGTGTACCGATCAGTAAGCTGACTAGTTTGGTTATCTAATAAAAGCGCAGGAGTAGAACTCCTGCGCTTTTTTATTTAATACACTGTGATAAAGTAGGTAATAATAAGATAAACTTTAATATATTTATTATGGAAGAAAATACAGAATACATAGATTATGAAGATTTTAAAAAAGTGGAAATCAGAACTGGAGAAATTATTGAAGTAGAAGAGATTCCCACTTCAGAAAAACTCTTGAAGTTAAAGGTTTCTTTTGGTGAAGAAGAAAGACAGATTCTTTCTGGTATAAAAAATTATTTTGATGATCCTCAGGAATTATTAGGAAAAAAGCTTCCATTTGTGACAAACTTAAAACCGAGAAAGATGATGGGATTTGAAAGTGAAGGAATGATTTTAGCTGTAAATGATACTGAAAACTTTTCTCTTTTGGAGATTAGTTCTAAAATTAAGAACGGTTCACCTATTTCCTAATGAGTACTATAAGAATAAAAATTCAAACCTGGCTATCTGTTCTATCTGAAAGAGCGAGAGTAATTTGGTTAGCAGTTATAGCTTTTACAGAGAGTTCTTTTTTTCCTGTTCCTCCTGATCCATTTCTGATGTTAGCCATTTTTTCTAAGCCAAAAAAATGGCTTAAATACGTAAGTCTTGTCACTACTTTCTCTATACTCGGAGGCATTTTGGGGTATCTAATTGGAATGTTTTTCTTTGATTTTGTTGGTGAGGTACTTATTAATACATATTCTTTGCACGAAGAATTCGACACAGTTCAAGATTTATTTTTGAATAATGCCTTCTGGTCAATCTTTGTTTCAGCTTTTACACCTATTCCTTATAAAATATTTACAATTTCTGCAGGGTTGTTTGGTGTAAATATTTTCACTTTTGTGATAGCTTCTGTTCTAGGAAGAGGATTACGATTCTCAGTTGTTGGAAGTGTCTCATATTTATTTGGTAAAAAAATTGCAAAAACACTTATAAAATATTTTGATATCATTTCTATTTCAATAATACTCTTAATTATTATCTATCTATTAATATCAGGATAAATAGGGTGTGTAGTCCTTAAGTCTTGTTATAATATATGTAATGAGTTCATCTGTTTTATTAAATAAATTTACAAAACTTTTTCCATTACCAAAATCATTATCTTTCGATTTTGTTGGGATTAATATTTGTAAATATTCAATTAAGGTCATGAAGCTTAGTGATAGTAAGTTTGGAAAGACGCCTGTAAAATTCAAAGAATATCCTCTTGATGGGAAGTGTGAATTAATGGATTTAAATCCTAAATATGAAAATTGTGAAGAGGTGAAAGAAGTTTTGAGGGAGGTAAAAAAAGATTTTAATGTCCAGTATGTAAACGTTTCTATTCCTGAAGTAAGGACTTATGTATACAAAACAAAACTACCAAGTAGTGTTGGCGAAAATATTGCAGAGGCAATACTATTTTCTTTGGACGAAAATGTACCCCTAAGGCCGGAAGATGTTCTTGTTGATTATTTTGTGGTTTCAGTGATGGATGATGAAATAGAGGTTGTGGTTACAGCAGTTTCAAGAGAAATTATCGAATTGTATACTATTCTTTTTGAAGAATCAGGACTTGACCCAATTTCGTTTGAGCCAGAGACTCATGCTATTGCAAGAGGGATAATTAATAATGAGGACACTTCTCAATATGTCCTTTTGAATATTGATCCGTGCTTATCAAATATTGCCATTATTGAAAAAGGAATTGTTCAATATACTCAGACAGTATCTCCTACGAGTCGTGATTTCGAGGAAGGTTTTGATGAAGAAAAAACAAAAACACTAAAGGAAGAAATAAATAAGATAATTATTTATTGGGAAACCACACTTTCTAATTCCTTCGGGAAAAGGGATTCTCTGAAGACTCTATACATTGTAGGTGATCTACCTCAAACAAATGACCTGATTAATTACTTAGAGAAGAATCTCTCTCTTAATGTGAAGAAAGCAAATGTATGGACTAATTGTTTCAGTTTAGATGATTATATTCCAAAAATAAAAGCATTAGAATCTTTAAGGTATGCTACTGCAATAGGTTTGGCATTAAAGAGAATAAAATAATTTATGACAACCATACTTCCAGAAAAAAATAAAAAGAAGATTAAGAGAAACTACATGATAGGATTTGTTTCAAAGTTAGTTTTTGCGTTAATGGTGATTTCTTTTGTTTGGTTAGTTATGGAAGGAACACTTTACTATATTATTAACTTGGAAAAAGATATTTTGTCTGAAGAAGTAGAAGATCAAAATCAGAAGGAAAAAAATGATTTAATAAATGAATACAAAGAACTTTTGAGAGATGTAAAAAATTCCTCAGAATTATTTAACCTGGATTTAGAATCGAGAGTAGAAATTATAGACTTTGTATTTACAGCCAAGACTCCTCGGGTATTTATTAATTCTGTATCAATAGAAAAAGGGGAGACAGTAACCTTTGTTGGTATCGGAGGTATCGCAGATAATAGAGAATCATTATCAAATCTAAAGGATACCTTGGATCAAAGCGTTGAGGTTGAGCAGGTCGATTTACCTGTTTCTTCATTTACAAAAACTTTTGATATACCTTTTACGATAACGTTTATATATAAATATGAGTAATCAATCAAAACAACTTATTCTGTTTTTAATCATAACCATTGTTGTTATTGGTACCTTAGTATTTGTAAATAGTGCAAATGAAAAACAGAAAACCGAACTATTTCAGCTTAGAAAAAATATAGAGAGTTATGGTTTGCTTCCTTCAAACTCTGAAATAGAAAAAAAGATTGAACACCTAAATAAAGAAAAAATAATTTTTGAGCCGTATTTGTTTGATATAGAAAAACCTCTTTTATTCATAGAAAAAATCGAAGAGACTGCAAAGAGTCATAATGTTTCTGTGTCCGTTGAAAATCCAGAGACTGTAAGGTTTGATGAAAAATCTTCAAACGGGCAGATATCTTTAGATGTTGTTTCTACAGGTAATCTAGAAGACCTAAGAAATTTTCTTGAAGAAATAGAAAATTTTCAAAGAGAAGTTGAGACTAATTCTGTAAGATTATCAAAAATTGAGACCGAAGAAGGAAGCACGTGGAGAATTATGTTTAGTATAATTGGAAAAGCAAAATAATATGGCAATTAGTAATAAAAAAGACGATTTAAAAAAGTATCAGAACCATAGAAGGGAAAGAATTTCCGTTTTTGGATTATCTGCAGATTTTGACTGGTTTATGCTAAACCTGACAGCATTTATTTTGATTGTGATTGTTTTTGTCTTTTCAATACGAGAAATCAGATATACTATGACATATCAGCCGGGACCTGATTCTACAACACAAACATTGTTGAACGACAAAAAAACACTTGAAACAATAGATGGGATCAATAGTAAATTTTCAAAAGAGCAGGAAGATACAGATGTTGATATTCAAGAAAGTGAAGAAACTTTAGAAGAAGAAATAGTAAACACAGAAGAGTAATTGACTAAAAAGCTTTCTGCTGTTATTTTACTTGGTACCAGGAGTAAATATTTTGCTCCCGTAGTTCAATGGATAGAACGAGAGACTTCTAATCTCTAGATGGGGGTTCGATTCCCTCCGGGAGCACAATGTAAATTAAAACAAAAAAACCGTCCCTTTTGTGGCGGTTTTTGTTTTATAATGCGATACAAAAATTATATGAAAAATAAATTATAGACATCGGGAAACTTCATTTATTCAGTGGGGCACTGAATTGTTGTAGCAAATTCTGCAATTCTTTTTCTGCGCAAGAGTTCCTTGAAATATTCTTCTCTAACTTTTTTTGGAAGATGATAGCAGAATTTTTTAAATCTAAGATCTAGGTGTGACGGGTCACTGGGGATCATTTTATTTTTCCAATGACTATACTTTAGTAATGAAATTTTCTCTCCAATAAATTTTTCAATTTCTTCATACAAAAAATCAAATAAACTAAAGTATAAAGAGTAGATTTGAATAATAGTAATTTGTCTATGTGCTTCTGTGTTCATTCTGATACGAGATTATCATATGTTTTTTCGTTGCACAATCTATCCTCATGTGTTGCATGATTTATATATAAAAACATGTTGCAAATTAGAAATTATTTGCTATTCTTTCATAGTTGAGGAGTATAGAAGAAGGAAGGGCGATTAGCTGCAGTTGGCACTAAAAGCCAACCCGTTTAAAACGGGATGAGAAGGAAGGGCGATTAGCTCAGTTGGCTAGAGCAACCCGTTTACACCGGGTAGGCCAGGGGTTCGAGTCCCTTATCGCCCACATAAAATAAAAGATCCCAGTACGATAGTGCTGGGTGATTTTATTTTAGTGGAAGAGATAAGGACGAGAAAGACGGAGACCTAGGGCCCCTGAATCCGTAACTTGTGGAGGATCTGGGATGGACGAGTCGGGGTCGCGAAAATTTTCTTTGAAAAATTATTTGTGACCGAGTCCCTTATCGCCCACATAAAAAAGTTTGTAAAAGATTTCTAATCTGTTAGTTTGTATGAATGAATATAGAAATAATTAAGCAAACAAAAGACTATTTGGTTTTAAATAAACCATCAGGTATTTCTATGCACAAAGACGGAAAGAGAGAAGAGTATACTCTTGCGGACTGGCTACTTGAGAATTTTCCAGAAACAGAAGGGATCGGAGAAAATCTTGTTACTAGTGAAGGGATAGAAATACAGAAACCCGGAATTGTTCATAGACTTGATAAAGATACTTCTGGAATAGTTTTAGTAACTTTAAATCAAGATGCGTATGAATATTTCAAAGCTCAGTTTAAAGACAGGGAAATACGAAAAATGTATCGCCTTTTTGCTTACGGAAACATAAGAGAAGATATTTTGCGAATAGATGCTTCAATTGGAAAAGATAAGAATGATTTTAGAAAAAGAACAACACGAAACCCAAGAGGAAAGACGAGGGATGCAATCACTAATGTAAGAGTTTTGACCAGAGGTAAAGATAAAGACGAACCTTTTGTTTTTGTGGAGGCGAGACCACGTACAGGGAGAATGCATCAGATTAGGGTTCATATGAGACATATAAGCTCCCCAATTGTCTGTGATAGGCTATACTCACCAAAGAGAAAACCACTACTAGGATTCAGCAGATTAGCACTACATGCGAGAGAATTAATTTTTAAAGATATGTATGGAGTAGAAGAGATTTTGATTGCTCAATATCCTGAAGATTTTGACAATGCTATAAAAAGTCTTGATATTTAATAGTGTGTATGATAAATTAGCGAGACTATGGAAAACGTAATAACACCAGTAGATATAAAAACAAGAAAGGGTTTGGACCTAAGAACAGGAGATACTGTTAAGGTTTTTCAAAAAATCCAAGAAAAAGGTAAGACTAGACTTCAAGCCTTTGAAGGTCTTGTGCTTGCAAGAAAGCATGGAACAGAAGCTGGAGCTACTTTTACCGTAAGAAGAGATGCTAATGGGTATGGTGTAGAAAAGATTTTCCCACTTTATTCTCCAATGATCGACAAGATTGAAATCATTAAAAGATCAAAGACTAGAACAAGTAAGTTGTACTATGTAAGAGACAAGGCTTTGAAAGAGGTTAAGAAGAGATTCAAGATGATCTTCATGAAACATTCAACTGAAGACCTTAAAGAAGAAGAAAAACCAGAAGTTGAGGAAAAAGCTGAAGAGGTTGTTGAAACTCCAGTAGAAGAAAATAAAGACGAGGTTGTAGAAGAAAAAGTAGAAGCTACAGAAGAATTAGAAGATAATAAATAATAAAAAGCGGCGACCTTCGGTCGCCGCTTTTTTAAACTAAGGCCCGATTGTTTTACAATCGGGCCTTTTATGTCACAACGCAGAATCAATAATTCTGGCCGAGGGAGCTAGCCTCGGATACCGCTGGTCCGTCGAACTCAGCAGTTGATACAACTAGAACTCCTTTCTATGCAAAACGTAGGGAGTGGTATTCCCTGTGTTGAGCGTTGGTAATCTTTCTAAGCAGACGTTCGGAATTTATTCCCTTTCTTTCATTCCGTAGTCTGAACATGAGTAGTCTTTGTCGGCGTTTACTCCTCATTGACTATTCCTTCCCTTTCGATCTGATTGTGCATTTTTTTCATTGTGCAATTTCTGTCGGTTTTCTCTTTTGTCTCAAAGAGCCTTCTTTTTCAATAGACTACTTTTGAAATAAATTTCAATTTGATTCGTACTAATGTAGTGTATATCCCATGGGAGATTTTTCACATAAAACTGACGAACAATTAGTTTCTTTGTCGATTGATGACAAGGAGGCTTTTTGGGTTCTGGTAAAAAGATATCAAGAAAAATTATCTCGATACATAAGAAGAATAAGTTTAATAAGAGGCGATGGATTAGAAGATCTTTTGCAGGATATATTCATAAAAGTATATGTGAACCTAAATTCATTTGATACAGGTTTAAAATTTTCTTCTTGGATATACAGAATTACTCATAATGAAACAATTTCATATATAAGAAAAAATAAAAAACATGAAGATTCTGTTTTGATTCCTGATGAAGATTTAGAACTAATTGCTTCTGAGATTTCAATAGAAGAAGATTTCTCAAAGAAAGATATTTTGCGGAATATTAATGAATGTATTTTTATGTTAAAAGATAAGTACAGAGAGGTTCTTGTTTTGAAATTTATTGAAGACAAAAGCTACGAAGAAATATCAGATATCCTTAGGGTGCCGACTAGTACTGTTGGAACACATATTAATCGAGCAAAAAAACTTTTAAAAAAGGAGTTATTATCTAAAGGTGTAGAAATATGAAAACATTAGAACAATTAAAAAAGAATATTGAGAATAAGAATATTAAACCAAAATCAAAATCAAGTTTTTTGTATAAGGAATGGTTTATGTGGTCTATTGGAATCGGGTCTATTGTTTTGGGTGGTGTTTCAGTATCTGCATCTATCTTTGTAATTAAAAATACTCAATGGGCTATGCATAATTTAACTCATGACAGTCTGTTTATTTTCGTCCTGGAATATTTACCAATTATCTGGCTAGTATTTTTTATGGTTTTTATTTTTCTTGCATATCTATTTTTTAGACATACAAAGAAAGGGTATAAGTATAATTTTATGTTGGTTGTGGGAGGAGTTCTATTACTAACTTTCATCTTTGGTGTAATTTCCTTTACTGCTGGTTTTGGTTCATTGGTCGATAGAGGATTGGGTAAAAGGACTTCCTTTTATAAAGATATTGAAAAGCGAGGACAGGAAGATTGGAGAAGGTCAGAGGAAGGTTTGTTTATAGGAAAGGTTTTTGTGGAGGATGATAAATATTTTCTCACTTTTGATGGTGAAGCTTTTGAAATAAAGTCAGATGACATGCCAGAGTACTTCATCAATATTTTGAATGAGTCAGAGAGGGTTAGAGTTGTGGGGATTCTCGAAGATGATGGTATTTATCCTTGCATGATGTTTCCTTTTGAGATCGAAGAAAAGAAAATATTTTCTCAATCTGCTCCAAAAAATAGAAATGAAATAAATTTAGATGCTGAGCGTAGTAATAAATGCAGGGGAGTAAGACCTTATGCAAAATTACAATAATAAAATTTCAAGAAACCATGAAAAATAAA
The DNA here is from genome assembly GCA_964589635.1 of uncultured Candidatus Saccharibacteria bacterium. GTDB lineage: Bacteria > Patescibacteriota > Minisyncoccia > Phycocordibacterales > JAACPR01 > CAZUCU01. The sequence continues at coordinate 11,865 of CAZPRI010000021.1, forward strand.
AGATTAATTGTTCCAGCACTTGCACTACTCGGCGTCACTGCGTTCACAGGTTCTACAGCATATGCTATGAACCAGAACAGAAGAAATCCGATACTCACAGAGA
>CAZPRI010000022.1:0-11957 GCA_964589635.1 uncultured Candidatus Saccharibacteria bacterium
CCCTGCATCCGTAACTTGTAGAGGATCTGGGATAGCCGAGTCGGGGAAGCGAAAATTTTATTTGGCAAAATTATTTGTGACCGGGTCCTATGTTATTTCTGGCAATCAGGGCAAAAATGAGTTCCTCTCCCTCCAACAACTTTTCTTTGTATTGTTCCTTTGCAGTCCTTTCTGAAACAATCTAGGTTTTTTCTTTGATAGACTCGATGATGCTTTTGAAAATTCCCAGGGGTTCCGTCAGGTCTTCTATAATCAGACATTGAATCACCCAAAAGCCTTATTCCTTTTTTCAAAACTTCTTTTATATTTTTAAGTAAATTTTTTATTTGATCATCAGTTAATTTTTTAACGATTGTCTCAGGTTCTATTTTTGAAAGCCAAAGAGATTCGTCAGAATAAATATTTCCAATTCCAGAAATTATTTCCTGATTCAGTAAAACAGTTTTTATCTTACCGTTTGGTTTTTTGTTTATTTGATCCTTAAAAATTTTAAATACAAATTCTTTTTCCAATGGCTCTGGACCAAGATGATCGAGGTCTTTTTCTAAAGTTACTTTCGCAAATTTTCTCATATCAGAAAGTGCTAAATGTTTTCCATTATCAAAAGTGAACACCATTCGTATCCAACCATTCATTTTGTCTTGAAGAGGGCCTTCTTCGGTTGGTGACCAAGTTTCTCGTGTTTTTTTATATTGACCATAAAGCAAGTGCCCTGTCATTTTCATGTGTATCAAAATAACTCTTCCGTTATCTAGGTTAATCAGAATGTTTTTTGCTCTTCGTTCAACATTTTTTACTTTTGATCCAATAACAACTTTTTTGAACTCTTTAAAGTAAGAAGGATTTTTAATCTGTTTCTCGTAATAAGTACTTTTGTAGTTAGTCCAAATATCGATAATTTTATTACCTTTTATGAGTTTATTTAGTTCCGTCACTGTTGTGTGGACTTCAGGAAGTTCAGGCATTATCTGATGGTATAATTTCTTAGTGAAAAAATCAAAAGCAATTATATTTATACATTTCCTGTTCTCTGTGACAGTTTTTTATTTTCTATTACCTATCGAGATTAGTAATCAGTTCATGGAGAGAGAGGTGTATGCCTCAGAGGTCAGAGAGATGACACTTCAAGAAAGAAGACAAAGTTATTTTTCAAAGTACACTTCAGTTTATAGAACAGATAAAAACGTAAGGATTCTTATTGTTCCCGGGCATGATGAAAAGCATTTTGGTGCTCAACATGACGGCGTAAAAGAATATGAGTTGAATAGGCAGGTGGCCGTTACTCTTTATGAGTTACTGAGAAAAGAGCCAGGTTTTAGTGTTGCGATAACAAGTAATAATGAAGGATATACAAATATTTTTGAAAGTTTTTTTACTGAACATGAGAACGATATTGATGAATTCATGAGACAAGCAAAAAGATCCTTTGAGAATAAAATTGAAAAAGGAAAGATTGATTTTGAAGAAACTAATTTTCATAATTATGCACCAAGTGGTGCAGCACAGAAACTATATGGAATAAATCTATGGTCGAATGAAAATGATTTTGATCTAGTAATCCATATTCATTTCAATGATTACGCTGGAAGATATAAAGACAGAAACCCAAAACATAATGGTTTTTCAATTTATATTCCTGATGAACAGTTTAAGAATTTTGAAATGAGTAAGAATTTTGCAGATAAGGTGTTTGAAAGGATGAAGGAATATTTTCCTGTAAGTAATCTGGAACAGGAAAAAAGTGGAATAATAGAAAGTCAAGAACTTATTGCAATAGGGTCAAAAGAAAGTTTGGATGCTGCTTCTATGTTGATTGAATATGGATACATTTATGAACCACATTTTACAAATCCAGATACACGAGATTTTGTAATGGAGGATCTGGCACGAAAGACATACTTAGGAATTAAGGATTATTTTGGTGAAGGTTCATTGGATGTTGAGTCGTATGTATTTGATGAAGATTTATTTGAGAAGGAAAAGGGTTGGAACGAAGGAAATTACCAGCTTCAAAAAGAATTAGTTAAAAAAGGTTTTTTCCCTCCACAAGGAAAAACATTAAATGATTGTCCTGTTTCTGGGTTGTTTGGAAAGTGTACTAAAGATGCGGTTATTGATTTCCAAAAAGAAAATAATCTCCCTCCTACTGGATATGTAGGTGAGTTAACAAGAGCATTGTTAATATAGAAAAAAGACCTCACGTCGAACGCAAAGTTTTTTTAAAAGAATGCTTTTTGAGTGGCTGCATTGAGGTTGGACAATTGCCATCGACCAACTCTTCCAGAATTCTACACTTTGGCCAATATGCCTTCCTTTAAGGAATAGCCACTTCTCTCCGTAGACCCTTTTCTCTTCGAGAATATATGTTCCAGGAGATATGTAACTATTCATAAATTCTATTCTTGAGCCAAGGTATACGCCCTTCAAAACTAGTGATGAGGTTATTAATACTTTCATTATAATGTTCTTTCTAAAAAAGAATGTTAGCACACAGTTCTAAAGAACTTATAAAGAAAAAATAAACCAACTCTGAGCATTCTCAGAGCTGAAATTAACTTTAGGTTTTTGAAGGTGTATTTTTTATGAAATGAACCCCAACAAATCCTTCAAGAGAGGTTTGAGTCAATCCCTTCGGATTTGTTTTTACCAAATGGAAATCTAATAAATTGTCATGTTTTAGCAAGAGCCTTGATTAAAAAACACTCCCTATAAAACTCAATGTAACTGATGGGTGGTTTCATCGTTGGAAATACTCTTGGCTTATGCCAGAAAAAAAGAAAAATTGTAGCGCGAGGTTTTTCTTTGATATTTATCCTGTTGCTACCGCATGCGGATCTAATGGTATCTTTCTTTTGAAAGATGGGTGTTTATATTATTACGAGTATGAGTCAGTTGAAGATCGTATTCATAGAGAAAAACAATCTCTGGTTGACACAGGTAATGAATCTTTTGATCCACAGGAAGTAAAGTCCCCTGTAAAACAAACATTGAAATTTTTGAGCCATGTTGATTTTGTGTCAAAACATATCACAGCAAATTAAATAAAAGGCCGAAGCGAAGCTTCGGCCTTTTTAATTATTAATTTAATTCTTCTAAAATTTCATTCACTTTTTCAAAATCACTCCAAGGTTCTTTTTCTCCGTTCGCCCTCATTATGTAAGGATCTGTTCCTTTACCTGTAATGATCACAGCATCTCCTGAACAAGCTTTCATTATTGCCTTTTTAATTGCCTTCTTTCTGTCCATCTCTATTTCAAGTTTGCTTCCATCAATTTCTTCCATCATCTCCTGAACAATTGTTTCAGGATCTTCATCGTATGGGTCTTCGTCTGTAAGAATTATTTGGTCACAATGTTTGTTTGCAATTTTTGCCATCTCTGGTCTTTTCCATTTGTCTCGACCTCCTCCAGTATTTCCAAGAACTCCAAGTATCCTTTTGTTTGAAAAAGCTTTATAAATTGCTTCAAGAGAATCTGGAGTATGAGCATAATCAACCACTATATCTATACCCAAATTATTTGGAACAAATTGTGCACGACCCCTTACTTCTTTCAGGCTTGAAACACCCTCTATGATTTTTTCTATAGGAATTTCAAAATGTTCCGCAACAGTAATTGCTGCAAGTATATTTTCAATATTAAATTCACCAACAAGTTGAGATAAGTACTGTGACTTATCAAAACAAAATTGTATAGGAGAGATTGACTCTATAATTGTTTTTTTAATAGAAAAACCTTTCGCTGGACCATCGTATCTCTCAAGAAAGTCATTAGCATATTCACTTTCTTCATTAACAATGAGTACGCCTTTTTTGTATTTCAAATTGTCTACCATTTTTATTTTTGCATTCTTGTAGTTTTCGAATGATCCATGATTCTCAATATGTTCAGGTGAAAGGTTTGTGAATACAAACGCATCTGTATAAATAAATTTATGTCTGAATTGTTTTGAACCTTCCGAAGTCATTTCTATAATCGCAAAATCACAACCTGCCTTTACTGCATCAGATAAAAATTTCTGCATAAAAAATCTCCCTGGCATAGACATCTTGTATTTATTAGGAGACTCCTTGTCACCAACTTTAAATCGAATTGTTCCAGAAACAGCAGTCTTATGTCCAGCATTTTCAAATATAGAATTAATAATTTCTGTGGTTGTAGATTTACCCTTTGTTCCAGTTATTCCAATAACCTTAATTTTTTTTGCAGGAAATCTATATAGTATTGCACCAACAAAAGTTAATAGAAAATGATAAACAGGCTGTCCAAGTCGATACAACCTTTTTGGTATAAATTTTTCTATTTTTCTAAGTATTTTGTTCATGATTTGAATTATATTTTATTAAAATTTGGGTCCCCGTATTCACGGGGATGACGGGGTGGATAAAAAGCTGTTTATCCATTTTTTAATTTCTTTAAAGCTTCCCTAATAATTTCTTCTGTTGAAAGTTTCTTACTGATTTTATTTATTGCCTCTCTAGAATCCTTCCGTGAGTAACCAAGAGAGAGTAGTGCCTCAATTGCATCACTTGTTCCTGCAACAGTCTGTTCATCTAATTCTTCTCCATTCACTTTGTCCTTTAATGTTAAAACAAGTTTCTCACTTTGTTTTTTGGGAAGTCCAGAAATTTCTTGTAAATACTTTGGATCTCCGGAAGCAATCCCTTCAATAAGAGTTGTGGGTGTTACCGCGTTCAGAATGTTTAAAGCTGTTTTTGGACCAACTCCATTTACTTTTAATAATAATTCGAAAAGTTTTTTGTCTTCTTCGTTTATGAAACCATAAAGTTCTAATGCATTTTCTTTTACATCTAAAAACGTGTGAATAGAAATATTACTTCCAACTCTTAATTCTTTTGATGTTTCGATTGTGCAGTTTACCTTGTACCCAACACCATTCACATCAATTGTTACATTGTTTAGGTTGTTTTCTTCAATTTCTCCTTTTAATCTTGAAATCATTGTTTTAATAATAATCAAAGCCTTGTATAAAGTCTAATTTCTGGTAGCTTTCTATTTGAAAGGACGTTTACATGAAGATACACAAAAGATACGAATTAATTGATTTTGTTGTTGCGCTGGCATACTGCTTGGAAAACATAAGAAAAGTCGGTAGTGAGGAAAGTAAAAAATTTGCTAGAGAAAAAAGAATTAATTCTGTTTTTCTGCCAAACCTTTCTGCTTCTAGTATTGATTTTCGGCACACACCAGGCCTTGCAGAAAGGATGTGTTCAAATGTTACCAATAGTCAGAAGTTCATCATTGAGGGGCTCGGTGTCTCCATAGACATTTTTGATGATGTTTTTGAGGAGGGAATAGAAAGATACTTCTCTTCTGAGGTTGCGCCAATTGGGTATTCATCTATTAGGAAAGGTTTGAAAAAAATTGCAGCCAGTCTGTTTGAATTAGATCCAGATTTAATACGTACTGAGGCTCAGTTACTGATTGAGAGACAATTAACTCATCGCAAGAAAGTATCGCAAAAACCCTTAGAACCACAGAAAGTTGGTTTTGGACTCGTGTTTGTTTCGAGTATCGAATAATTAAAAACCCCGAAGTCGAAGGCTTCGGGGTTGCTTTTTTATAATAAACTGTTAAATTATCTGAACTATGCCAATAACAAAAGGAGCTAAAAAAGCACAACGAGCCTCTGAAAAAAAGAAGGTTTTTAATATTAGAAGAAAAAGGACAATCAAAGATATTGTTAAGAATATTGAAGCGCTATTAAAAGAAGGAAAAGCTGAAGAAGCAAGAAAGGAGTTACCAGCTGCATATAAAGCAATCGACAAGGCAGCAAAGATGAACACCTTAAAGAAAAACACTGCTTCTCGAAAGAAATCAAGAATTTCAGCGGCGATAAAAAAATTAGCAACTAAATAATTAAAAAACCTCACGAACTTCGTGAGGTTTTTTAATTAGAATCCAAGAAACTCCATGAATTTTTGGTGAAGTGGTTCTTCTAACTCTTCTTCATCTAAATAATCCAACAGAAAATCTCTAATTATTTCTGGGTCAGTATTTATACTATCAAAGGGGATGATCAAAAAAGTGTGGGCAGTTTTTTTTGTTCTGAAAATAATTTTATCTTCATAGTCTGTGTCTTCAACCCAAAAACTTTCTAGGTTTGAAAAAGGATAAAGCAGGGATCCTGCTCTAACTCCTTTTCTTGAGATTTCGAATGTGTGTAAATCAGGCTTTTTATTTACCATCATTCCAGATGTAATTGCAAAAAGAGTAATGATGATTCCAAATAAAACATTTCCAAAATAGAAAGACACAATCACAGCACCAATAGCAACAACCCATAAAGCCCAAAACCAATCAGAACTCTTTTTTATATGACTAGAATGTTCCAATGATTGCCAGGCAATTTTTGTTTGCTTGTTAATAGGTTTTTCCATTACTTAAATTATACACCGTAAGACTTGATTTTTAAAAACAAAATAGTAGTTTATGTTTAGAACAGTAGTACAAATTATGGAAAATAATACGAAAGAGAAGCCACGATGGATTGTTGCAGATTTATCTGTGCGGGCAAATGAGATTGTGGCAAAGGAGTTAGGATCTTCATGTGATGAAAATCAGATTGATGATTTTACTAGCACAAGTGGAACTCACCACAGGGGATATTATGTTCCCAATTACTCACTCATTACTGGACTCAAGCACCTTTCGAAAGGTAAGGATTCAGGAATCACCTACACAGTTTTTAAACAGTGTGGAGAAAGGTTTGTTCATGTTCCTTTTGATTCCAAAAAGAAAAAGAAAAAACATCTAACGTAAAAAATAAAATCCCCGAATAGTAAAGCTGTTCGGGGATTGTTTTATTTTAAAACATCACCAAAAAAATATTCAATATAAATCTTGTGAACATCGGTGATTTAGCTATACTTGAAATATGAATTATATAAATGTATTGGTCGTTGTTTGTGTATTACTTGTCGCATGGATTATTTGGAGTGCTTTTGTAGATAAAAATATTGAAACACCAAAATATTCTGTCATTGAAAATAAGAGAAAATATGAAATAAGAAAATATGAGACTCATGTAGTCGCTGAAGTTTCTGTTGATGGAAATTTTTCAGATGGAACCAGTAAGGCCTTTCTAAAGTTGGCAAGATATATTTTCGGGGGGAATTCTACTAAAGAAAAGATTGCAATGACTGCGCCTGTTTTGACAGCACAAAAAAATGAAAAAATCACAATGACAACTCCTGTTTCAACTTCTCAAAATAATGATGAATTAACTATGAGTTTCATGATGCCTTCAAAATACACTCTCGAGAGTCTACCTATACCAGATTCCGACGAAATCAAGTTTAGAGAAATTCCAAGCTCTACCTACGCAGTAAAAAGGTTTACTGGTTGGGTTTCAGATAGTGTAAGAAGTAAACAAACAAAAAAACTTTTAAATGATTTGAGTATTGATGGCGTTGAGGTTAGTGGGGAACCAGTTCTTCTTCAATATGATAGACCGTTCAAGTTTCCTTTTTTGAGAAGAAATGAAATTAAAGTAGGGGTGGTTGTTTAGGGGGGTAATTATTTTATGCAGTGTTAGTTGGGTAGTGGTCGAACCGGATTATATAAGATGTCTTTTTATAGAAGATCTCCCTGAGCCAGATTTAAAATATTTCTTGTTCCTCCAGACTTTCCGTTTCCGTCTTTCTCATCCCATTTCTCCGGTAAAAATAAAATAGCCGACTCTTGCAGAGCCGACCTTTTATTTTTATGCGGGGTGCCTCGAGTTAGAACCGTAGAGGGTCAAGTCCAGTAAGGTTTGTTTAAGACTTTTCTAGCATATCAAATCGACGAGTCTCGAGCAGTGCAAAAAGTGACAAAAGTGACACATATTGCAGTTTTTTGTGACAGTGACATGTCACTTTTTTATAAATATACATTAAAGATTTTATGAAGATAAAGCATGTTTTTCCAAATTATCTTTGATATATTCTCTGGAATGGATGATGTATCAAATTATGAAAAACTTAGAAACGATTCTCAAAAATACTATTCTTCTATTGGTCGTATCAAATCACCAGTATTAAAAGAATTTATTAGTTTTAAATCAGAAGGGTTTAATCACATAATTTATAAAAATAGTAATAATGAACGAGAACAAATCTCTCAAATGCTCCGATTCAAACTGTTACCTCTTGCAAAGAAATTAATTAAAATATCAACTACATATCAAGAGTTTGAAGAAACGATTCAGGAGTTTGTGGTTAAAGAAAGGAAGAAAAAAGTAAGGAAATCAAAAGCAGTGAAATATTGGGGAATAATTGCAATAATTAATGGAAGAAAGATTAAAGTTATTTTGAGAAAAATCGGAGACAATGGAGATATTCACTTCTGGAGTATTGTTCCTGCATGGTCAACAAATAAATTCAGGGATATCAAACTGTTTTCAACAATGAAAGGAGATCCGAAAGAAGATTAAAAAACACCACCCCGAGGGTGGTGTTTTTTATAATGCTTGCCTTCAGCTTATATGAGCCGAATAGGGCTGACGCCCCACAAGCACCTTATAACAATAGCAGATTTGGTTTGAAAATCAAGATATTACTTTATAAATATTTTATACGACCACGCTATATATTTCTAGTTCTGCATAGTCTTAGCAACCCTCCTCATCTACGTCATCATATATACATGGAAACGCAATATATAAGTAACTTCGGGGTTAGAACAGAAGTTCCGCAAATAAAAATTAAGTATGTATTATACGCCAGAAAAAGTACAGAGACCGAAGAACGACAAGTATTATCAATTGATTCACAAGTTAAAGAAATGCTCCAGATAGCAGAGAAAGAAAACATGGAGATCATAGATATTAGAAGAGAATCACATTCTGCAAAAGATTCAGGACAAAGACCAGTATTCAAAGAGATACTCTCTGATATAGATAATGGTAGATATAACGGAATACTAACTTGGGCTCCAGATAGACTAAGTAGAAACGCAGGTGATCTTGGATCACTTGTAGACTTAATGGATCAAGCGAAACTACAAGAAATTAAAACATACGGACAGACTTTTAAGAACTCTCCCAATGAGAAGTTCCTCTTAATGATTCTCTGTTCACAAGCAAAATTAGAAAATGATAATAAGAGTATAAATGTGAAAAGAGGACTCCGAACGAGAGTAGAGATGGGCCTGTGGCCCGGACCTGCACCAACTGGATACCTCAAAGAAAAAAGAAGCGATAGAAAGTGTGAGACATACATAGATCCAGAAAAAGGACCTGTGATTAAGAAAATGTTTGAAAAGGTAGCATATGAAAAATGGAGTGGGAAGAAAGTATATAACTGGCTCAAGTTTGATTTGAACTTCAGAAGTGCATACGGAAAGAAACATCTAAGTCTTGGAAATATATTTAGAAGTCTCAGTAATCCATTCTATTATGGGGAGTTTGAATATCCTCGAAACAGTGGGAACTGGAACAAAGGGAAGCATGAACCTCTCATAACAAAGGAATTGTATGACATGGTGCAAGCACAAGTGAAGAGTAATACACTTAGAATTGAAAATAAAGAGTTTGCTTTCACCAAACTCATGACTTGTGGATTATGCTCGTCTGCGATATCTGCTGATGAAAAATTCAAAAAGTTAAAGAACGGAACATCAAACAGACACGTATATTACAAATGTGCAAAGTCCAAGGATCACAATTGCAAAAACCCACCAATCAATGAAACTGACCTGATCAAGCAGTTTGAGAAACTGATTGATGACATGAAAGTGAACGAGTTAAGGGTACGGGACAAGATTAAGGACGAGATTCTCCGATTCAAGAAGTTCAACACTTCCCTTCTTGGAAAAAGTACCAATATTCAGATTGAGGATATTGATATCAAGAATTATGTGAAGTTTATTTTGAAGGATGGTGAAATGCAGGAGAAGAGAGATATATTGGAGAATATATCGGAGAGGATTTTGTTAAAGGATAAAAATATTTTTCTTCTATAACAGAATCAAATATTTTAATAACTTCTATTCTTATGATATTCATCAACACGGTCATTACATTCTTTTAAATATTCTTCTTCTTTTATCTCTTCACAAATATTTTTGTCCATCTTCCATGTTGCGAGATTGTAATAACACTCATCAAGAAATTCTTCTGAAGACAATCTCCGACAATCAGCTAGTGTGTCTATTTTATTTTCTTCATATTGTCTTTTTTCAGATTCTGTCATTGGAGTTCTACTTGACCCCGTAGGACTATCAGTAAGTGACATTATAGTTGCAACAAGTACTCCTAAAGGAATCAATATAATGGTTTTTATAATTTGAACAATAGAGTCCATTTTCTGAGAAAATTAACTTCGAAGTTTAGAATGAATTTCTAACCACTGCTTAAAACCAGAATTTTGATTTCTTTCCTCCTCATTACCCCAAATATCAGCTTCATTGAGATGTGGAACAGAGACATTTTCGTCATACAACAAACCTGATTGTTCTGTCCACTTCTTAGTACTGTCATTACTTGGCAAGGCAATTATTTCACCAGCAATATTTGCCAGAATGACTCCGTTAATATCATTATATGTCCCTGATTTTATATCCTCTGCAGTAAGCGTCTTATTAAGACCCTTGATATACAGACCAGTTAAAGTTAGTCCGTGATTTTTTATTGTACTCAAAGCTGTCTCAGGAGAAAATCCTTTTTCTAATTCTTGTTCAGTGTTTTCTGCATCCTCGATAGCTTGTGGCTGAAAGTTTTCAAATGACATGTTTTGTGTAAATTAATGTTAATTATAAACAGTATAATTTTAAATAAGAATTTAATCAAATCTACAGGGCACCACCATTATTTACTTATTTTTAGAAAACTCTAATTGAATACCTAATTTTTTTATCTCTTCAATATGTTTTTGAACCGATTTTTGTCTTTCTTGTTCACTTCCAATCATTCTGTCGAGTTCTGTACACAGTACCTGTAATTTCATCTTTTTTATTGCTTCGGGTGTTGCTGAAAAAGTCCAGACTCCATTATTTTCTACAACATAATGACTAGCTTTTATCTTTTTCTCATAACCAATCGATGTCAATATTTCATTTATATGTTTTAATAATGAATTATCAAGCAATAAATCTGAAGAAGAAGGTGGTGCGAGATCAGTTTTTTTATATTCTAGCGTAAGCGGATCTGATTTTAATATCCTTAACTCTTCTTTTTCCTCATTAGATGTCGCATTTTTTTCTAAATATTTTATTCGACTTTCATAATTTTCTTTAAACGTTTCTACTGTTTTTTCAAGAACTTTTGGTGGATGAGTGTGCACAGTATTAATCTCCGATATACTATCTTTATTAGTATATATTTCATTTTTCAAAGAATCTGTATTCAAGTTATACTCTGCAACTCCTGTCTTTTCAAATTTTGGTTTAATGACTTTAGTTTTTCCGTCCTTATAAGTGAGAACAAAAGAAAAAACTTCCTTAGACTTATTCATGTCCCATTTTTTCATGCTATCTATAACTTTTTGTGTACCAGGTTGAATACTACTTTGTGCATTGGCAATAGGAATATTTGTTTTTAAGATAGCAAATATTTTATCTACATAATCTCTACTGGAGGACATCTTCATACACCGTCCATCACTACAAACACAATATAGATCGAGTATTGATTGATAATCTTCTGGTAAGTTAGCAAAATAACTAGACAGATTTTCAGTATTTGCAACATTATTATCAGTGGCAGTATTATCGCTACTACTGATAATATTGCTCGAAGTATTCTTATCCCCCGAAATTAAATTCAAGAAAAATTTATCTGCACCGATATTAGTAAGTAAATTTTTTACAAGAACAAATGACAGAAACATAATGATGAAACCAATCACTGTTCTTTTAAATATATTCTTTGCTTTTTGAATTTGACCAGGGTCTCCTACGGCCGTAATAAGAAGAAAACCTGCATACATAAACATTGCGGCGACAATGAACTCTGCA
>CAZPRI010000023.1:0-9817 GCA_964589635.1 uncultured Candidatus Saccharibacteria bacterium
ACGTTGAGTGTTCGAATTCGACACTTAATTTAATGGTTGATATCACGTTTGACGTGATGAACAATTAATAGAATGTTCTAAAATACTATTTGGACAGGAAGGAAAGACTCCTTATTAAATTGAAATAAACGGGACAAGATAGAGAATGTTATTTACTTCGAGTAAAATCGAAAGTTTGTACAAATATAAATAATCTAAATTTTTGAATATCGAAAAAGCCGCACTCAAAGGGTGTGGCTTTTTCTTTTAATATATAAAAAGGGCACGCTTTCGCGTGCCCCAATAAATCACAAAAAGACGTGATTCAGTCTTTTAATTATCAATATCCAAGGTCCAACCTTGGAATAGACCTAAGAATAAACGTTTTATGGCTTTTTCAAACACATATTGACAAATCTGTCAAATTTGTTACAATTCACTTTGAAATGCTCCCTACACGTACTCCAAGCAAAAGGCCTGAAATATCATGCCGAAAACCACTTTCAACCGAATATCTTGATCGAGCAATTCGATCAAGAAATTCAAGAAATTGGGTCCTTGAAAGAGGGTTTCCAATCCTGATGAAGGTTATCTTCGTGACATTAGTCATCTTCGGCGTTGTCTTTTTTGCTTTGTCGAGAGGATGAAGTTTCTCCGGACCTTCGCGGAGACTCGAGTTGAGTCTCCAAGCGTCATCACTTTGGTGACTTCAGTGGTCTACACTATTTACTTAGTGGCGACCTTATAAAATTTTAACCCCTGAAAAGTTTTACTTTTCAGGGGTTTCTCAATTTAAAATTAGGGCTTTATTTTTATGTATTTTTTTGGTATATTTGCTTCTACTCAAGGTATGCGAGTGTAGCTCAGATGGTTAGAGCGCGTCACTGATAATGACGAGGTCCCAGGTTCGATTCCTGGCATTCGCACCAATTAATCGGCTCAGATGGTTCGAGCGGAGAAACTGTTTCCAAAACAATGTCTCCTAATAATGAAGAGGTCGAAGGGAAATTCCTAGCATTCGCACCAATTAATTAACTCAGATGATTGTGGAGCTAATAGTTTCCGCATGATATACTTTTTATATGAAAAAAGTGTGTAGATTTATAATAACTTTATTTATCGTCTCTTCTATTTTTATCTTGGTTGTCCCTGTTTTGGGTATGTTCAGCTACAGTCAACCCACATATCTCGAAAGTCTATCTAGTCTAGTAGTTTTTGTATCACAAAATCCTATTATTCTTTTTATGAGCCCAATTACAGTAATTATTCTTGTGATCACTTCTGTAATTACTTTTAAAAAATAAGAACACCTTTTTTAAATAAGACCCGTCTCTTTAAGTAGTTCAAATTTAGTTTTTGGATTAAGTTCTCGAAGTTCTCCAGAAACCATTGAACCAAGTGTAAGGTTCATTATCCGTGTTCTTTTCAATACTCGAACCTGATATCCAAGAGCGGCACACATTCTTCTAATTTGATGCTTTTTACCTTCTGTAAGGATGATTTTAAATGCCTTTGTTCCAGTAATTTCAACTTTACAGGGTTTTGTAAGATATTCTTCAATTCGTACACCTTTTTCCATTTTTGTTTTGAATGATGGTTTTAAATCTTTATCAACTCGAACTCTATATTCCTTTTCATGCTCATGTTTGGGATTCAAAATTCTATCAACGATTCGTGTATCATTTGTTAAAAACATTAAACCTTCTGATGCTTTATCAAGTCTTCCAATAGGGTGGAGACCTTTAGCCTTTGGGCAGACATCTTCAATTGTTTTTTCGTCTCTTTGAGGGTTATGAGAAACAATTCCTTTGGGTTTATAAAAAAGTGAATAGCGGAAACTATTTTTTTTCTCTTCTATAAAATCTGCAATCTCGACTTTGTCATTACTATTTACTTTTTGACCAAGCACTGCAATTTCTCCGTTTATTTTCACTAAACCATCTGCAATGAATTTATCTGCCTGTCTTCGAGAACAGAGGTTATTTAGGTACAGAAACCTGTTTATTCTAATGGGGTATTCTATGTTTTCCATGTCTTGACAAAGGTAACATATTTTTGCATAAAAAACAATGTTGTTTTAATCAAATTTATGGGTCAATCAGGATACTAATTTCTAGCAGATAGACCCAGAAATTCCTTTCTCTTATCATCCACGTCGTCCCGAAAATTCATCTCCACCTCCACCCGCACGTCGTCCCGGAAATTCGTTTACAGAATTGTTCGGGATCCAGGGCCTACAACTCATAGTAAAGATCTTTTCATAAAGGATTCATTTTTTCTATTAAAAGAAGTTTCCACTGTCTTCTCCATCTTTTTATACTTCGCTCTCTTTTAGATGCTGATTCTAGACTCTCATGCATCTCATAATATACTAATTTATTTAAATTATATTTAGACGAAAAGTCTCCTAATAATTTATTTTTATGTTGATGGGTGCGTTTTTGTAAATTAGTAGTTGAGCCAGTATATAAAGTTTCGTTTCTTTTATTTGTAATTATGTAAACATAAGAATTTTCTTTCATTAAATGATTTATAACATTTGTAGATAAACAAATGATAATTTTATTTTAAAGATCTGGATCCCGGATCACTGTGACCTTAACAATTTGGCCTACAGGTCCGGGAAGACGCAGATAGAAAGGAAGATAGTCGAATGATATTATTATTTTTTACTCAAAAATAGTAGGTTCCACCTCCAGATCGATTCCAAAATGAGTAGAAACTTCTTTCTGTATTTCTGAAATTACTTTTTGTAATTCCTTAAAATCTGCCTCTCCAGTATTTATTAAGACTAGCTTATTTTTTGGATTAAATTTTATATTTTCTGTCTCAATTTTTTTGTATTCAATATTTTCAATTAACCATCCTGCGTAAAGTTTAAAAGTATTCTGGTCTATTTGATAACGGGGAATTGATGGATATTTTTTAATAATACTTTCGAGAAGTGAAATATCAATAAAAGGATTTTTGAAAAAAGATCCACAGTTTGGTTGTTCCCATGGGTTTGGCAACTTATCCTCTCTTATTTCCCAAACAGCATTCCTGATTTGTCGTGCTGAAGGTTTGTTTTGTCCAATAAAATAAAGTTTCAAATCTTTGTATTGCGGGTCCTCAGCAGGAGTCTTTTTTAATTCCAGAGTAATTTTTTTGATGATGTATCTGTTAGGATACTCTTTAAAGATAGAAGTTCTGTAATCAAAATTGCAGTCTTGAATCCCGAGAATTACAAAATCCTTAGTATCTCTATCAAATGCGTGAACATTTACAAGGATGTCAGAAATCTCTCTTCCGTATGCTCCAATATTTTGAATCGGTGCTGCACCGACTGTTCCCGGAATTCCAGATAATAATTCTAAACCAGAGTATTTATTTTTTACTGACCACTCAACAAACTCGTCCCAATTTTCTCCTGCACCAACTTCGATTAATGAACTCGTGTCAAAATCTTGCATAACTCTCTTTCCTTCGATCTTCATTAATCCAATTATGTAGTCCGTTTTCCCGTCTTTAAAAATTGAGTTTGTTCCATCTCCCAAAATAATAAGAGGCAGTCTCTCTTCTTGAGAGAGGTGGTGTGCTTTCCGTATATCGTCATCGCTGTATATTTCTAAAACTTGATTAGCTTCACCTCCAATTCTGAAAGAACAGAGATCCTTCAGGTTTTTATTTTCCACAATCTTAATCATTGGTATATCATATGTGAAATAAGTACTTAATGTCAAAGAAGACTAAGGATATTTTGAGATTGTTAAACCAGTCATAATTAAGTTTTAATTTTGTAATTGTATCTAAAATTTCCAATATACTGCTTTTGCTTTGAAAAACATCATTATTTTGATACACTATGCACCATTATTTTTTAATTTTATATAAATGCAAATACCAACGAAAAGAACTAAGATTGTTGCGACAATTGGACCAGCAACATCATCACAAGACATGTTTGAAAAAATGTTAAAGACAGGTCTAAATGTTGCCAGACTAAATTTCTCTCACGGAGACTTCGCTGAGCACCAAGAAAAAGTAGATAACGGTAAGTTCGCTTCTGAAAAAACAGGACTTCCTATTGCATTTCTACAGGACCTTGGTGGACCAAAAATTAGAATTGGAGAATTTGCTACTGAGTCAGGAAGAATAAAGATTAAGAAAGGACAGACTTTTACTCTTACAACAAAGGCAATAAAGGGAGATGAGACTATTGTTCATGTTAATTACAAAAAGCTTACAAAAGAAATTAAAGTTGGTCACACAGTTATGCTTGATGACGGGAAGAAAAGACTTACTGTAAAAAAAGTGGATGGAGATAATATTATTTGTAAAGTTGAAGTAGGAGGGGAGCTGAAAGGGAGAAGGGGGGTTAATCTGCCAGATACTGATATTTCAATTTCATCACTCACACCAAAAGATAAAAAAGATCTTAAGTTTGGTTTAGATAATAATATTGATTTCTTTGCACTTTCATTTGTAAGAAGGCCAAAGGATGTTCTTGATCTTAGAAAAATTCTGAATACTACGAAATCAAAAGCACACATTATTTCAAAAATTGAGACACCACAAGCTGTAGAAAATATCGATGAAATCATTCGAATTTCTGATGGAATTATGGTTGCTCGAGGAGATCTTGCTGTTGAGGTTCCAGCAGAAGAGGTGCCACTTATTCAAAAAATGATCATCAAGAAATGTAATGAAGCAGGAAAGCCTGTTATTACAGCAACACAAATGCTTGAATCAATGATTAATTCACCTGTTCCGACGCGAGCTGAAGTTTCTGATGTTGCGAACGCAATTCTTGATGGTACCGATGCTATTATGCTTTCCGAAGAAACCACTCTTGGAGATTTTCCTCTTGAGGCAGTAGGACTTATGACTAGGGTTGCGGAGCATGTTGAAAAAGATCTAATAAAAGAGGTGTTTTATAAAGATGGCGTTAAGGAAAAATTAAGTATTGCAGAATCTACAACATTGAGTTCTGTTAAAAACGCAATGAGACTTGATGCAAAATATATTATCTCAATTACATCTTCTGGATTTAATGCTCGATTTATTTCTAGACATAGACCAACTAAGCCTGTAATTGTCTTAACTACAAGTAAGGTTACATATCAACAAATCCAATTAAGTTGGGGGTGTTTCCCAATTCTTATCGATGAACATAAATCATTACGAGATACCAGTGTATTGATTAGGGAGGTTCTTACAAAAGAAAAATTAGCTAAAAAGGGTGATAGAATCGTTGTCTCAACATCTGTACCGTTTGGAGAAATTCATGAACCAAACTTGATGTTCGTGGAGACTATTTAATTAGATTCCTGAGATTCATGAGAAAAAGCGGCGGCCTTCGGCCGCCGCTTTTTCTGTGGTAAAGTAGTCACAATATGACAAAACTATACGTAGTAGCGACACCAATAGGCAATTTAAAAGATATTACACTTCGAGCAATTGAAACATTCAAATTGTGTGATTTAGTAATTTGTGAAGATACAAGAGTTACAGGTAAACTTCTAAATCATCTGGAGATTAAAAAGAAAATGATTTCATTATCAGCATATGAGGAAAAGAAAAATCTGGATTCCTTGTTGGAAAAAATAAAGGAAGTAGAAAATGTTGTTTTGGTGAGTGATGCTGGAACACCAGGTATTTCTGACCCAGGAACAAGAATAGTCTCAATGGTTAGAGAAAATAAAGTAGAAGTTGAACCAATCCCTGGGCCTTCAGCCTTAACAGCATCCTTGTCTGCGTCAGGATTTGATACCTCAAAATTTGTATTTTTAGGTTTCTTACCAAAAAAAAAGGGGAGAAAGACTTTATTTGAGACTCTACCAGAGATACATCAGACTATAGTATTTTATGAATCACCTCATAGAATTATTAAGACTCTCGGGGAGTTGAGTAACACTATTCCAGAAAGAAGGATAGCTGTTTATAAGGAGATTACAAAAATACATGAAGAATTCATAGAAGGAAAGCCTTCAGAAGTACTGTATTTCTTTAAAAACAATGAAGATAAGGTAAAAGGAGAATTTGTTGTTATAATTGATAGTATAAAATAATTAGTATTAAATTTTCGGTATGAAAGAATATAAGATCTTGTTTGTTCTAGGAGCAATAACATTAGTAACACCTTTTTTAGGTATCCCGGCAATCTTTAGGACGTGGATTAGTATAATCGTAGCAGTGATTATGCTTTCATATGCGTTTTTTATTAGAGCATCAACAAAAAAAGAAAGCGTAGAAAATCAGGAGTCTGATTTTGTTCAAGAAAATTCATTCGAAAATATTGAAAATGAAGTATTAGATGAATATGTAGATGATATTAAGCCAGATGTTTTAGAAGAAGCTGAAGAATTTGAAGAAGAAGTAATAGAAAGAGGAAATGAATAAAAAGTGGTTATTATTTTTAATAATATTAATTGCATTAGGTTTTTTCTTTTTCACTAAAAAGAATGTCGCATACGAGACTTTCACTAGGGAAGCTTCAGAGATCATAGAGGAAGATGTTCCTGTAGAAAAAAAGGAAAAAGTCCTACATATTCAAACTCCAGAACCACTTAAGGCAATTTATATGTCTGCATGCGCTGCAGGTACTCCAAGTTTTAGAAAGAACCTAATTTCACTTATTGAAGAGACAGAGATTAATTCAATAATGATAGATGTAAAAGATTTCTCTGGAACAATTTCATTTCCGACAGAGCTTGAAGGAACGAATGGTACCGGCTGTACAGTTCCTGACATGAAGGAGTTTGTGAAACTACTTCATTCAAAAGATATTTATGTGATTGCACGTGTGACTGTTTTTCAAGATCCTCACTATACAAGCGCACACCCAAATTTAGCTGTTAAAAAAGAAAGTGATGGAAGTATTTGGAAGGATTATAAAGGTCTGAGCTTTATAGAAGTGGGTGCAAAACCATATTGGGACTATGTAGTTGATTTAGCTTACGAATCATATGACTTAGGATTTGATGAGATAAATTTTGATTATGTTCGTTTTCCTTCAGATGGAAATATGAAAGATATTTATTATCCAAATCTTGGCACAAAAACTAAACCAGAGGCTCTAGAAGAATTCTTTATTTATTTGTCAGAAAAGATGAGTGAAAAAAATATACCTACATCTGCCGATTTGTTTGGAATGGTTACAACAAATAGAGATGATTTAAATATTGGACAAGTCTTGGAACTAGCACTTCCTCATTTTGATTTTATTGCTCCAATGGTTTATCCATCTCATTATCCACCAAACTTTAATGGTTGGGCTGATCCAGATGATTATGTTTATGAGACAGTGAATTTTGCAATGAGTTCTGCAGTACAAAGAGTAGAGGATTTAAAAAATGCAGAGACAACTCCACAAGAAGTTAAAGATCATCTAAACAAGTTGCAACTACGAACATGGATTCAAGATTTTGATTATGGAGGAGATTACGGTGCACCGGAGATTAGAGAACAAATTAAAGCAACTTATGATGCAGGTCTAACAAGCTGGATGGTGTGGGATCCAAGTAATAGATATACGAGAGCAGGGTACTTGGAGGAGTAGGGTCAGAATTCAGTTCTAATGATAGAAGTGAAACCTGTCTTCGCTAAAGCTACGACATGGTAAAAGAAAAAGCGGCGGACCTTTCGGTCCGCCGCTTATGAAGCATATCAACAGGTTTCAAAAAGAATTTTGAGATCAGGTTTTTTAAAACCTAGTTCTCTGATTGCTCTTATGATTAGAGTTTTCTCAGTATCAAGATCTTTTTTCGGAAGACCTTCGGCCTCACGAATTTTGATCTTTCTGATTGTAAGGCCGAGCTTCGTACGAATCTCTGATTCAAGCATTCTTTCGGTTTTTCTTCTGTCTGGATGTTTTTCCAACTTAAGAATTTTTCCGATTGACTCTGCGATCCCTGATTTAATCATAAATTTTCTGGTGTCCATCCAGGCAAGCCTCACATTCATGTGGGTTTTACCGGGACAAAGACCTCTCATTGATAGTTTGGTTAAGATACCTGAGATGGTAGCTAAAACACCGAATACTCCGTAAAGTATTGCGTTAGGCGCTTGTTCCAATACTGCAAAAAGTGTAAGGAGGAAACCAATAGTACCCATGGTGATAAGTATCGAACCTATAAGGCTCCTATTGTAAAACTTATTAATCATTGTTCTGCATTTTTCAGCAGAAGTTTCGAAAAGAATGAGTCTTTTGTTGTCCTGGTTTTTAACCCAAGTTTCAGTGAATACTCCACCAATAAATTCCAATCCAGCTTTAGTCAATTTTCTATTTTTCATTTCTTTGTACTTTTTGCCTTTCGTTACACAAGGGTCGGCGAATTTTGACCGAGGATGCTAAGCGATGGCTGGCGAGCCATCACACCCTGCAACATGTGCAAGATAGGGTGGCTCCCAAATCTAAAAAAATAATAACACTTTTAATAAAAAGTCAAACACATCGTAATATCCCAATATCTTGGCAACGTCGGACGTTGCCAAATTGACATATTTATTGAAAACAAAAGGGGGCTTATTAAATTTAATTAAATTTTTACTCAATTAACAGTAAGGATTGTGTCAATGTCCGACGTTGACCATTTTTTGATATAATAATTACAAATGAACAACCCAAATCAGATAACATATTTTGCAGAAACAAATGCGAGAGGAAAAAAAGTTAAATTTGGAATTAAACCAAAGGACAGAGCTCGGCATGTTTATGTAATCGGAAAAACTGGTACAGGAAAATCTACCATGCTTGAAAACATGGCTATTCAAGACATTCATAATGGAAACGGACTTTGTTACATGGACCCTCATGGAATGACTGCTGAAAAATTAATGGAATATATTCCAGAAGAGAGGAAAAAAGATGTTTTATATATTGCACCCTTCGATATGGAACACCCTGTTTCATTTAATATTATGGAGGATGTTGGTTATGATAAAAGACACCTTGTTGTTGGTGGACTAATGTCTGCATTCAAAAAGATTTGGCAAGATGCTTGGTCAGCTCGTATGGAATATATTTTAGCGAATACTATGTTTGCTCTTTTGGAATATCCTGGTGCAACACTTTTGTCTGTAAATAAAATGCTCGCAGATAAAGCATATAGAAAAAAAGTTGTAGCAAATATTACTGATCCATCCATTAAGTCTTATTGGGAGGATGAGTTTGCTGGTTATACTGACCGATTCGCATCAGAAGCAACACCCGCTATACAAAATAAAGTTGGTCAATTCACATCAAACCCTCTTATTAGAAATATTATTGGACAACCAAAATCAAGTTTTGATATACGAGAATTAATGGATCAAAAGAAAATAATAATTGTAAACCTTTCAAAAGGAAGAATTGGGGAAGCAAACGCAAATCTTTTAGGCTCTCTTTTGGTCACAAAAATTTATTTGTCTGCAATGAGTAGAGCTGATATGTCAGAAAAAGATCTTGAAGATCTTCCAAATTTTTATTTATATGTTGATGAGTTTCAATCATTTGCTAATGAATCATTTGCTGATATTTTGTCAGAGGCTAGAAAGTATAAATTAAATCTTACTATTGCTCATCAATACATTGAACAGATGCCCGAGGAGGTTAGGGATGCGGTTTTTGGAAACGTAGGAACAATGATTACTTTTAGAGTTGGTGCATATGATGCAGAGGTCCTTGAAAAAGAATTTGCACCAACCTTCACCGCAGAAGACATTGTCAATTTAGGTTTCGCTGAGATTTACTTGAGACTGATGATTGACGGAATGGGATCAAAGCCTTTTTCTGCCAGAACAATGTTGCCTGATATTGAACCATCACATATTAAAGATGAAGTGGTTGAATGTTCTAGAAAAACTTTTACTAAAAATA
>CAZPRI010000024.1:0-9063 GCA_964589635.1 uncultured Candidatus Saccharibacteria bacterium
ATATCCTTATTATAACTTTAAATTATATAAATCAATTATTTAATGTGAATTTTGGAACAATGGAACTTATGATTGCTCCTGCTGATGTTGCAAAATAATCAGCTAAATCTTTCGCAGATTGAATCACTTCAGGCTCTAGTATTGTATTTTTTTGAACGCCTTTGATTTTCTTCAATGTGAACGTTTGATTTTTAATCTCTGATTTTTCATCACTGGTGTCATTCGCAGATACAACTAAACCTTTTACATCCTTGTTCCTGATGGTAATTGTTACAATGGAACCGACAGGTACATCTTTTGTACTAAAATAGCTTAAAGTATCTTTTTTGAATATTTTATAAAAAGGTATAATTTGCAATACTTTCATAGTCTCTTAGTAACATCTTTTCATACTTTTGTGAATTAGTATACAAAAAAAGCCCCCAAGGTTATTGGGAGTTTTCGATTTTTTCTTTTGGTTCAGAGCTTTCAATTCCCGTTTTATGAATAAACGAGTCTTTTTTGTGCAAAAATAACCAGGCGACTATTGATCCAAATATAACAGCAAAAATTAAGATAAAAACTATTAATTCTGCCAAAGTGATTCTTCTGTCAG
Organism: uncultured Candidatus Saccharibacteria bacterium; assembly: GCA_964589635.1. GTDB lineage: Bacteria > Patescibacteriota > Minisyncoccia > Phycocordibacterales > JAACPR01 > CAZUCU01. The sequence goes on from CAZPRI010000024.1 coordinate 596, forward strand.
TGTTTGGTGTATAAAATCTCTTGATCATGATCCTGTCCTTTCTGTTTTGATAGTACTATTTGATTTTAAAAAAGTAAATATAAAAGAGTCGCAAAGCTTTGCTTTGCGACTCAAAATAATTTCTCTGGTAATATTTTTGCAATCCCAACGATCAGAAAGATGATCAATATTAGTAAGGCAAAAATTCCTGCTATCTGAGGGAAAGTGAAACCTTCCTCATCATTTTTTCGGGAACTCATTCGGGAACTCATTTGTTTATCAAAGTAATATAATTTATTGATTTAGTCAATTTTGTCAAAAGCCTTAAAAAGGAATAGTATAAGTGACACATGGGAATCTTTACACCAAAATTAGGAATAGATTTAGGGACAGCAAACACCCTTGTTTTTATTCCAGGAAAAGGAGTTGTAATAAATGAACCTTCAGTTGTAGCTGTTTCAGAAATAGATAACAGAATTCTCGCAGTAGGGAATGATGCTAAAGATATGGTTGGAAGAACTCCAGAAAGCATAATTGCATATCGACCAATGAGAGATGGAGTTATCGCAGACTACAGAGTTACAGAAGCAATGCTTAGATATTTTTTCTCTAAGGCTCTTGGGAAGTGGAGTATTTTTAAACCAGAAGTTATGATCTCGGTTCCAGCTGGAGTTACCTCAACAGAAAGAAGAGCGGTAGTAGAAGCAGCGATAAAAGCCGGAGCAAAAAATGCCTATGTAGTGAAAGAACCTATTTTGGCTGCTATTGGTGCTGGTATTCCGATTCATGAAGCTCACGGACATATGATTGTTGATATTGGAGGAGGGACCACTGATGTTGCTGTTATCTCATTAGGTGGAATAGTTTCTTGTTCATCTGTTAAGTGTGCAGGAGATAGGATCGATCAATCAATTGTCGATTACATTAAGAAAACATTTAATTTGGCTATCGGAGATAAGACTGCAGAGCAGATAAAAACAAAAGTTGGTTCAGCCGTATTGATGGAAGATGAACTCACAATGACAATTAAGGGACGAGACTATCTATCAGGTCTACCAAGGTCAACAGAGATAAGTACAAATGAAATCGTAAAGGCGGTCGGCAAAGATTTGAAGGAAATGATAAACGCTATTAAAAAAGTTTTACAAGATACTCCACCCGAACTCGCTTCAGATATTATCGATAAAGGAATTATTATGACAGGTGGGTCTTCTCAACTTAGAAATCTTACAGAACTTGTGTATAGAAAAACTGGAGTGAAGGCAGTGCTTGCAAAGGATGCTTTGTACTGTGTCGCAAAGGGTACTGGTATAGCCCTAAACCATTTAGATAATTATAAGAAGAGTATTATTATAAAGAGGTAATTTCTGACGTCATCATCACAAAACCACTATCATCCCTGCCAAACCCACGTCATCCTCGGGCTTGACCCGGGGACCCAAGTTTTATTTCACCGTCCGATGTCATCCCAGATTTAGTCTGTGATCCATGCTTTTTAAACTATGGTTAGTAATTTCAAAGGTCTGGGTTCCTATCTTTGTATGAATGACGATTGTTTTGTGGGGTAAGGAAGGGTGGTTTGAAATAGATTTGGTATTATAAAGTTATGAATAAATTAAAGTCATTAAACAGAGAACATCTCCACCACTCTCATTTGATAATTTCTAATGCTGATGATGTTATGGATGATGTGTTTTTTGCTATTGAAAATAATTTAAAAATAAAAACAAAAGCTAATGAATTTTTCTTCTATGAAAAATATGACAAATTTTTAATTGGTGATGCACGAAAAGTTTTTGATATACACCTAAAGAAAACACCAAAAGACGATTTACAGGTCTTTGTGTTGTCATTTAATTTTATAACAAGGGAGGCCCAGAATGCTATTTTAAAAATGCTTGAAGAACCAAAAGACAGAACCCACTTTTTTATAATTGCACCAAGTAAGAATATGTTTTTGGAAACAATAATTTCAAGAGTAGCTATTATTGATTTAAGTTCAGAACAAACATCTTCTTTAGATAACGCTCGAGTTTTTATGAAAAAGAAAATAGGTGATCGAATGAAGACAATTGCAACTCTTATAAAAGATATTAGGGATGATAAAAAAACTAAGCAAGATGTTGTGAACTTATTATCAGGTTTGGAAATTGAATTGGAGAGAAAAAGAGATTTCGAAGCATTAAGACAAGTCCTGGAGGCAAAAAAATATATAAACTTAAGTGGAGCTTCTCTAAAAATTCTTTTAGAAAATGTGGCTTTGAATGTTTAAATAAAAAATATCGTTCTACAAAAAACGCCGTCATTCCCAGACTTCGCTGGAAAGACGATTATATTAAAATCAAAAATTAGTTACAACTCAGACCAAGCATCTTTATAATATCTTTCTGTAGAGGAGTTCTTTTTATTTATTCCTTTTTTTGGTATCATGCTTTTATGACAGCAGATATAAACATCCTAAAAACAAAACTCGATTCAATTTCTGATTGGCTTGAAAAGGAGCTTTCTTCAATTAGAACAGGTAGAGCAACAGTAACATTGCTTGATGATGTAATGGTTGAATCATATGGTTCAAGAGGTCCGATTAATCAGAGTGCATCAATAAACGTAGAAGATGCAAAAAGTATCAGAATTGTTCCTTGGGACAAGGGGGTAATTTCTGCGATTGAATCTGCAATAACAAAAGCTGATTTAGGTGTTTCTATTTCTGCAGATTCAGATGGGGTAAGAGTACGATTCCCAGATCTGACTACTGAGACCAGAGAACTACTTGTAAAACAAGCAGGGAAGAAAATTGAGGAAGCAAAGATTAGATTACGAAATGAGAGAGGAGATACTATCAAGTCTTTCGAGAAATTAGAAAAGGACGGAGAAATTTCTAAGGACGAACTAAAAAGACATAAGGATGATATACAGAAAATGATCGATGAAAAAGTTAGAGCTTTTGACGAAAGATTATCAGTGAAGGAGAAGGAAATTAGAGCATAATGTCTATAATAATTTTTATAATAATACTTGGTCTACTTATTTTTGTACATGAACTTGGGCATTTTTCTGTTGCAAAAAAAAGTGGAATTAGGGTTGATGAGTTTGCAGTAGGTTTTCCTCCAAAACTTATTTCTTGGACAAAAAATGGTACAAAATATGCTCTAAACCTTATTCCTTTTGGTGGGTATGTAAAAATATTTGGAGAAAACCCAGACGAAGACTCTTTAGATAAAGATGCTAAAGATTCTTTTGTTAATAAATCAAAACTAACACAAGCATCTGTTTTGATTGCAGGAGTTTTGTTCAATGTATTGTTTGCTTGGATTTTGTTTGCAGGAGCATTTATGATCGGGTTTGAAGTTCCTAAAGATTCTTTTTCTTTTGTAAACAATGATAATTCTCAAGTTCAGATTATTTCTGTTCAAGAAGGTTCTCCTGCAGAGAGGGCTGGTTTTGTTGGAGGGGAAAGTGTGAATGCGTTATTAAAAGGAGAAAACATAACTTCATTTAATAATTCTATAGAGGCACTAGATTCAATTAGAAACACTGAGGCACCTTTTGTTTTGCAAACCTCAGAAGGTGATTTTGAAATATCATCAAAACTTGAAACAGAAGAAGGAAAAGTTGTTGGTTTCTATATTGATGATGTTGTGAATACAAAATCCGGACCCCTTAGTTCTGTTTGGAAAGGATTTATTATGACCGGCTATTCTATTAAGGAGATCTCAGTAGCAATGAAGGATTTAATTTTTGATGCTTTCAAAGGTGAGGCTGAATTAAAAAATGTTGCTGGTCCAGTAGGAATTGTTGGATTGGTTGGAGATGCTGCCGAATCTGGTTTTGTTAGTGTGATTATGTTTACTGCATTTATTTCTATAAACCTTGCTGTCTTGAATCTCTTGCCTTTTCCGGCGCTTGATGGAGGTAGGTTACTATTTATCCTGATTGAAGTCGTAACGAGAAGAAATATCAATCCAAAAGTCGCCAATATATTAAATCTGGTTGGGTTCCTTATCTTGATTGGTCTTATGATTGTTATTACGGTTTCAGATATTGGAAAGTTGTTTTAAATTGTATTAAAAAAGCGGCGACCGAAGGTCGCCGCTTTTTGCTATACAGATTCAGGTCTTGAGATTAATCCATGATCGTCGTGGTTTGGTTTTTCATTCAAAAAATTGACTAGGGAATAATTTCCATTACCCTTTATTATTTTAAAATAATCACTTCTGGGATTAGTCGTGAGCAGTATTATCTGTTCCTCTTTTTTGGTTTTGATCTCTAGATCAGTGCATGAATACACTCTACACCTTACTTTAAAGCAATCACCCCACAACTCGTCCATCCAAACTTTTTCGGTTTCAATTATGTGGTAAACAATTTTTTCAGAACGTCTAATCCAGGTAAAAGGAATGCCGTATTTCTCAATCGTGTTGTTTCTACTTAGGATAGATCCTATAATAAAATACAGTAGTAATGCGAAGAAGAAAAAGCTTATAAGGCCATCCAAGTTTTGATTTTCCTGTGTTATGGACCCAAGTCTTGTAATCATATAGGACAATACCCAAGCGAAAATAATCCAAAGAAGGTGTCTTGTATACTTGTATCCGTAAATTTCTTTCATCTTTTAATGTTCTGTTCCTTTAGACATTATCATTATTTCTGCTAAAATCAATGACATATGAAAATGAGTAAATTAGTCTCAAAGACACGAAAGGAAGCACCAAAGGATGAAACGTCAAGGAATGCACAACTATTGATAAGAGCAGGTTTTATTCATAAAGAAATGGCTGGAGTTTATTCTCTATTACCGCTTGGAGTTAAGGTTTTCGACAAAATAAAAAAAATAATTAAAGAAGAAATTGAAGCTGTAGATGGAGTAGAAATTTCAATGACTGCTTTGCAAAATCCAGAAATCTGGAAAGCATCCGACAGATGGGATGATGAAAAAGTTGATAATTGGTTTAAGACAAAACTAAAAAATGATGCAGATCTTGGTCTTGGGTTTACGCATGAAGAGTCAATTACAAACATGCTAAAGGATCATGTTAATTCTTATAAAGATTTACCTCTCTATGTTTATCAATTTCAAACTAAATTTAGAAACGAGCTTCGTTCAAAATCAGGAATTCTTCGAGGTAGAGAATTTTTGATGAAAGATTTGTATTCGTTTTGCAAGACTGAAGAAGAACAATTAAAATATTATGATCTGGTGGCTGATGCTTACAGAAAAATTTTTCAAAGAGTCGGACTTGGTGAAAAAACTCATTATACTTTCGCATCAGGTGGATCATTTTCAAAATTCTCACATGAATTTCAAACAGAAACAGAAGCAGGAGAAGACACTATCTACTTAGACACAAAGAAAAAAATCGCTATCAATAAAGAATTGTTTGAAGATGAAGAAAATATAAAAGCTGCAGGTTTAGAAAAAAAAGATTTAGTAGAGAAAAGAACAGTTGAAGTTGGAAACATTTTCAACCTAGGTCAAAAATATGCAGAAGCCGAAGGTTTAAAATTTAAGGATGTCGAAGGAAAGGAACAGTTTCCATTCATGGGAAGTTACGGGATTGGAGTAGGGAGGTTGATAGGAACAATTGTAGAAGTTTTGTCAGATGAAAAAGGAATTGTCTGGCCAAAAGAAATTTCTCCTTTTGATGTTCATTTAGTTATTTTACAAAATGATGAAAGTGTAATTGAAGAGGCTCAAAAAATATATGAAGGTTTAAAGGCAAATGGTATAGAAGTACTGTTTGATGATAGAGATATTTCTGCAGGTGAAAAGTTTAAGGATGTAGATTTGATTGGTATTCCAAAATCTGTGGTTGTGTCAAAAAGATCAATTGAAGAAGGAAATTTCGAAGTAAAAGACAGAAAGACGGGAGAAATGACACAGAAGCCTTTCTTTGATATTGTAGAAGGTGACTTTACGATTTAGGGGTATATGAAAAAACAAATAAAGGGGATGATAAACAGGGTTGGGAATTTTTATAATTTATTCTCTGGAAATATAGGAATTGATCTTGGTACTGCCAATACGCTTGTTTATATTCCAAACAAAGGAGTAATCATCAACGAACCTTCAGTTGTTGCACTAAATAAAAAAACAGGACAGGTTGTTGCTGTTGGAGCCGAAGCGAAGGCCATGATAGGAAGAACTCCAGGACATATAATTGCCATCAGACCTCTTGTTGATGGTGTAATTTCAGATTTTGAAGTTACCGAAGAGATGATGAACTATTTAATCAATAAAGCACAAAAGGGAAATAGAAATTATTTTGGACCAAGAGTTGTTGTTGGAGTTCCATCAGAAGTTACAAACGTAGAATCAAGAGCTGTTCGTGATGCGACCTTAAATGCAGGAGCACGAGAAGTGCACATTGTAGAAGAACCTATGGCAGCAGCTATTGGAATTAAATTACCTGTTCATGAACCAGTTGGTAATATGATTATTGATATGGGAGGAGGGACAACTGACATAGCAGTTATTTCTCTTGGAGGTATTGTTCGTTCAAAAAATCTAAAAATTGCGGGAGATAAATTGAATGAAGATATTATGAGTTATATCAGAAATGAATTTAAGATTTTAATTGGAGAAAAGACTGCGGAAGAAGTAAAGATTGCAGTTGGAAATGTTTTACCTGGAAAGGAAACGGAAGAATCAACAATTCGAGGAAGAGATCTTGTTACAGGACTACCAAGAGAAGTTGTTGTAACTGATACTGATATTAGAGAAGCTATTGCACACTCTATTCAAGCTTTGATCGAGGGGACAAAAGAAGTTTTGGAAGAAACACCACCTGAAATACTTTCAGACATTATGAAAAGAGGAATTTATCTTGTTGGTGGTGGTGCACTCATAAAAGGCTTACCTGAGCTTCTAAATCAAGAATTAGAGATTCCGGTTTATGTTGCTAATGAACCTCTAACAGCTGTTGCTAGAGGCACAGGTATTATTCTTGAGAATACTGAAAAGTATAAAGATATTCTTTTGGAAAGAGAGGAGGATATCGTACCAAAAAGATAAGACAGGATTGGAAACAAAAGACTGACTACTTAGTACTAACTTGCTATAATAATTTCAAATGGTAATACAACGAAGCAGAAGAAATAGTAATAAAGGTTTCAAATTTTTTATATTGATTCTGTTGACTGTCTTTGTGCTACTAAATTATTTTAAATGGCAACCACTACATTTATTGACGCAGAAATTTTCTTCACCGATTATTAAAACAAGAGACCTTGCTTTAAAACCATTTAATAATTTCTTTTCTTATTTCGATTCAAAGAAGGAGCTCGAAAATACAAATGATGATTTAAGAAAGGAGATTTCAAATCTGAAAATCGAAGTTCTTTCTTCAATTATTTTGAAAACTGAATATCAAAGTTTGTTAAAGCAATCAAATAAGGATGAAAACGAGATTATTGCAAAAGTTGTCTTTAAGCCACCTTTCTCTTCTTTTAACAATCTTATAATTTCAAATGACTCAGGAACTATCACTGAGGGTCAAAAAATTTATTACCAAAATGTTATTTTAGGTGAAGTTGTTGATGTTTCAGATGAGTTCGCAACTGTAAAACTATTTTCAGCTTCAGGGAATTCAAGTATCGCTAAATTGACTAACGGTAACGAGGTTGAAGTTGTTGGAAGGGGAACAGGTCAGTATGAAATTATCCTACCAAAGGAAGTAGATGTTTCTGAAAATGATCCAATTATTTATCCAGAAAATGAAATTGTGCTTTTTGGGCTTGTAAATAAGGTATTTGCAACAGAGGATGATTTATTTAATAAAGTACTTTTTAATATACCTATAGATTTTGCAAGAGTTAATTATGTTCGAGTCGGAGCACCTTTAGATATTTTGGAATAGTTTTTTATTACAATCCGTCATTCTCTATAAACCCCCACCGTCATCACGCAACCCACCGTCATCCCTGCGCAGGCAGGGACCCAGGCCTTTCTTTATATCTACTTTAGTTCCACATGGTACAAAAAGTAAATGTTAAAACAGTCATTTGTATACATAATAACTAATAAAAGAAATGGAACTTTGTATATAGGCATAACCAGTAATTTAAAAAATAGAATATATCAACACAAAAACAAAGAAATTGAAGGTTTTTCTAAAAAACATAATTTAATAAAACTAGTTTATTTTGAAACACACGAAGATATAAACTACGCAATAAAAAGAGAAAAAAACATTAAAAAATGGAAAAGACTTTGGAAACTAAGATTAATAGAAGAACTTAATCCAACATGGAGAGATTTGAATGATGAGTTATAAAGGCTCTAGTTCTAAAAAGAACCGTCATCACGCAACCCACCGTCATCCCTGCGCAGGCAGGGACCCAGGCCCTAAAAAATATTATTTACAATAGTTTAAAACTTGGGTGCCCGGGTTAAACCCGAGGATGACGGAGGGGTTGTGGAGGATGACGTGTGGGATGCTTGTAATTAGTGGTGACGGTATGTTTTTCACAGAAATGAAGGGAAATATTTT
>CAZPRI010000025.1:0-7971 GCA_964589635.1 uncultured Candidatus Saccharibacteria bacterium
ATAATAATTTGTTTATCATGATAATTTTGTTAATTAAAAAATTGAATACATCGCGAATACTAATAATAAGGCAAGAATAAATAAATCTACCAATCTCTTTAAATCATTTTGCTCTTTGATAGCATTGGTTAGATTTTCCTCGATTTTTTCACCATGAGAAATATCATCAATATGCTCATCTATAAAATCTGTTTCTTCTTCCATTTCATTATTATATCAAGATAATTCAAAATATATAAGAAACGGCTTTCGTCCGCACTTCTCTCTTTTCCGTGAGAACTGTGTATCATAGAATAAATTAAAAAACACCTGAGGACTGTTTGAGTTAGATAAAATTTTACTTTCAGTGAAATTTTAGCAACGAGTTCCGCAAGGTGTTTTTTAATTTAATTCGAAGGATGTTTATTCGAACTACGCTTTATTGTTTACTTCGTAATTAGTGTTTTGTTGTTCAAAGAAGTTAACAAGCTCCAAAACATCTGTTGATGTTGCCATCCACTTAGCAGGATTAGATACTCCATAATGTGTTTCAAATCCTAACTCTTCCAATCTTCTGTCTGCAATGTGTTTTACGTATTGGTTTACATAATCCGCATTAAGTCCAAGAATTCCATTTGGAAATAGGTCTTCATTATATTTAACTTCAAGCTCTACCCCCTCGATAACCATATCTCTAATCTCTTTTGCAAACTCTTCAGTAACAAGGTCTGCATTTTCTTCTAGAACATTAAGAATTAGATTGATTCCGAATTTCAAGTGGAGTGATTCGTCTCGAAGGACCCATGTAATCATTGAACCTAAGTTTCTCAGTTTATTTCTTTGTCTGAAAGATAGTAGAACCATGAAACCAGAATAGAACCATGTACCCTCCATAACAATGTTATAGGCAACTAGGTTTCTGATAAAATCCTTTTTACCTTCATCTGATTCAATATCCAACTTTTCGTCCTTCATTCTATTCATGTACTTTTCAATGAAAGCCTCTTTGTTTTTCATTGATTCAACATTTGTATGGTGGTTATAAAACTTATCTCTATCTAGAGGAAATGTTTCAAGAACATACTCAAAAGAAACACAGTGATTAGCTTCCTCCCACATTTGCTTTGCAAGGTACAAGTGACACTCTGGAGATTTCAAGTAAGGGTAAACTCCCAAAGCCAATGTTCTATTCACAATAAGCTCAGCAGGGTTAAAAAATGACATAATGAATTCAAGAGCATGTTTCTCTTCATCTGTCATAGTTTCAAAATCATCAAGGTCTTCCTTTAATGGAATTTCGTGAGGGAACCATGTGTTTGCAACAGCTTGATCATAGAGCTCTCTTGCCCATGGGTATTTACTTGGATATAAGTTGTAGTCTTTTTCTTCTGGAAGTCCTATTAACATAATATATATTTTGTTATTTTTATAAATTTATTCTTAATCTAATATGTAAGGTGTCTATTGGCAAGAATCACATTGCAATCTCTCTTGTGGATCAACAGGGCAAGTGAAGTTTTCTTTCTTTGAATTAACTGTCACTTTTTCCTTTTCTTCTTCTGTATTTATTTTCATTCCACTTTCAACTGGTTCAGTTGCTGCAAGTTGCTCTCTTTGTTTCTCCTCTGCAAATCTTGATTTCAGAGCCCCAAACCCTGTTTTACCAAGCTTTTCAGATTTATTTACTTTAATAGTGCTTTGCTCTGCTGTATGTCGTGGTTTCATGTGTAGATAATATGTTGTCTTAACACCTTTTTTCCATGCGGTCGAATATATGTCCATGATTTCATTATTGTCTCTGGTTGCGAGATACATGTTTCTTGAGAGAGCTTGATCAACCCATTTTTGAGCTCTGGCAGCAACCTCCACATAAGCATAAGGAGATGTTGTGAAGGATGTTTTGTAAATATCTTTTAATTCTTGTGGTATTTCATCTATCCCTTCTATATCACCTTGATGTTCAACAATCTTTTCTCTAACCTTCTCCCAAATTTTTCTTTCTTTCAAATCATTCACAAGGTTAACGTTTATATCTAAGTATTTTCCTGATATTTTATTTCTAGAAAATACCTGTGCAAATCTTGGATCGATTCCTGGAGTTGTATTTGCAACAAGTCCAATGTTTGCGTTTGGAGCAATAGCAAGAAGAGTTGCGTTTCTAATCCCCTTCTTCACTTTTGATCGTAATTCATCCCAATCTAATCCTCCATGCTTACTACTTTTATCAACAGTCAACTCCATCCCTCTTTCTTTTTCAAGCTCTGCAATTGTGTCGAATGGCACCATTCCTTTTGACCATCTTGATCCTTCGAAATGTGAGTAACTCCCTCTCTCTTGGGCTAGCTTTGTAGATTCATCAATTGCCATGTATGAAATGAATTCAAAAACCTTATCAGCAAAATCATATGTTCCTTCGTTGTCATATGAGAACCCAAGTTTTTCTGTTGCGTCTGCAAATCCCATAACTCCGAGTCCAATCGCTCTGTTTTCCTTATCAGATTTTTCTGCTTCTGGAACAGGCAGGACATTGATGTCGATAAGATTGTCCAAGTGTCTCACAGCAACCCTAACTGTATCTTCCAGTTTTTGCCAAAGGATTTCTTTTGTTTCTCTATCTACGTGATTTGAAATATTAATTGATGCCAGGTTACAGACAGCAATATTATCCTTATCTTGTGGGAGACAAATTTCTGTACACAAGTTAGACATATGAATTGTTCCAGTATTATTGTTTAGTGCTCGAACATTAATAGTATCTTTCCATGTTAACCAAGGATGAGAAGTTCCTTGAAGTTGGGCCAAAATTTGCCTGTATTGTTCGACAGCCTTTACCTTCTTGTATGTTCTCATTTCTCCATTGTCGGCTTTTTCAATATATTCTTTATACCTTTTTGAGAAAGCTCTACCATAAAGTTCGTTCAAATCCTTAACTTCTTTTGGATCAAACATATACCACCATTCGTCATTAGCTACCCTATTCATAAACTCATCAGAAATAAACACTGAAGTGTTCGCTGTTCTCATTCTCAAATAATCATCTCCTGCGTTTTGCTTCCATTCAAGAAAGTCAGGAAAATCTACGTGCCAGTTTTCCATATAGAAAGCTAATGCACCTTTTTTCTTTCCTCCTCTTTGTACTGCCCTAATGGCTGTGTCTATAATTTTTGCAAAAGGAGTTGGACCCGAAGATGTTGTATTTGAACTTGAAAGAGGTGAGCCAGAAGCTCTAAGTTTAGTTAGAGAAAGTCCAATTCCTCCTGAGGCCTTTGAAAGCATCATTACATCTGCAACTGTTTTTGAAATATGTTCCATTGAATCTTGAACTTCCATAAGAAAACAATTCGAAAGAGCTGGTCTTGATGTTCCTGAATTTAGATTTGAAGAACCTGCTGCAAGGTAATCTAGATTAGACATCTTGTTGTAAAATCTTATTGCTGATGCATTTGGATCCTCTTCGTTATATGAAAACCCCATAGCAATCCTCATAAAGAAGAATTGTGGAGTTTCTCCTGATTCTTGTTTTTGATTCTTCATTGAATATCTATTCAATAATCCAGAAAGCCCTGCATAGTTGAAAAGTTCATCTCTTTTTACATCTAGAGCTTCGGCAAGCTTAACAAGATCAAATTTTTCCTCCATCCTCTTATCCAGGAGTCCTGAATCAACCCATTTCTTGATGTGTTCTGGGAACTTTTTTCTATGTAATGTCTGAGGCGCCTCATTGTCATCCTTGTTGTAGTCCCCTAAAACAGTAGCGTAGTTCATTTTAAGAAGAAGTCTTTTTGCAACAGTATCGTATTCTGGATCTTCCTTAATATTTTGAAGTGCAGCACTAATTGTTGCCTCATCCATTTCTTTTTCAGAAATTCCATCATAAATAGTTAGCTGAGTTTCGGTAGCAATCTGAGTAACCATTGAGATCGAATCTGTAAGTCCTTCGGTTGCACGTTCTATAGATTTATTAATTCTATCAGCATCAAAAGGAACCTTTGTCCCATCTCTTTTGGTTACATGAATTTGCATAATTTTTCTTGTTTACTTTTATAAATCCGATCTACTCTAGTCACGAGATAAACACTCCAGTCGGTTATAAATTATATCAATAAACCTTCCTCTAAAGGCACTTTTTTACACAAAAAAAGCTATTTTTATCAGTCGAAAACAGAATCAAAAAAAATCAAGATTTAATAAAAAAATGTGGCTAAAAATATGACTTATACCATCTATTAAAATTGATGTTTGCTTTTTTTACATTTTATGCTAAAAATATAGGACTATGAAAGTAAAATCATCACTCAAAAAAGAGAAAGCTGGAGACAAACTCGTTCGAAGAAAGGGACGTCTTTACAGAATTAATAAAAAAGACCCAAGAAGAAAAGCAAGACAAGGTTAATTAAAAGAAATAGCTGCGACCAAAGGTTGCAGCTATTTTTTTAATCAGACAAATTCTTCCGGAAACTCTTCACGGAGTTGAAATTCCTCACGGTCTCGAATGTCCATCCAAATTCTTCCGAGATAGTTCTGACCTTCGCTCCCAAACTTCCAGGCAATTCCCCAAGAGCCATCTTCAGGAGAGTCCCCTACAATTTCTCGACCGAAACTCCTAGCAATAGTTCTTCGAACATAAGAGTGCTGCTTAAATTTAGCTAGCAAAACCTCTTCCATAAGATTGATTTTTACACTATCCCAATCCTTTCTCCTAGCGTCCCGATTTTTGGAAGCAATCTCTTTCGCTTCATGTGCAGAAGACGCTTTAAGAATTGAATCTCGTATCTCATGATGATTTATGTCTTCAAGAGTGTCAGGGTCAAAAAATTTTGCCCACTGATAAAAGTGTTCTGCGGTACTGAAAACGCACCCAGGACTACAATTCAAAACATTACTCTTACCTACTGTCACTTGAAATGCTGAGAAATTATCTAGGGCATAAAAATATCCCATGTAAAATCTTGCTTGTTTTTTATTGTTCATCTTTTGTGCTTTAGTATTCTTTTGGAAGATTAAAACATTACCCATAAAAAAGCAAACAGTCCCCACCCTTTGGTTCACTTACCTGACACTTCTTCAAGCGAATCGTATCATACTGGTGCTCAAATATATCTAAAGAAAAAGTAAAACAAGGTTGGACCTTTGAAATTAATTTTTTATTTAGTATCAGAAAATAGTTCTTGTTCTCCGGTAATAAAAATTACTTCAAAATTTTTCCTACCGATTATTTGCCCGTTTGAGGTTTTTATATTCACTCTCCAATTACCTTCAGTTAAACCTGATTTTGTAGAAAAACCCCTGTAGCCAGTATCACTTCCTCCAGATATAGAGTATGGAATTTTACCTAAAGTGATCCACTTATTGTTTGACTCCTTAAATTGCCATTCGTGAATAACCTTCGCATTCAATTTTGTTGGTGCAAAAATTGAAGAAAAGATATAGAGAGATTCTCCTCTTTTTATTCTAACCTTTTCATATAGAGTGACCCTATCTAAAAAACTTCTTTTTTCGTCCAACACCTTATAATCAGAACCTTGTTTTTCCACATAGTGATAGACACCAACTTCTTTTAAGGACAAAGGTATTGGGGGAATAATATTAGTGAAATACAAAAAATTAACTAATATAAAAATACCAGTAACGAATTTAAATATTATGACTCTCCCCTTTATAAATTTTCCACCAATAAAATTCTCTAATAACCAAACATACCCAATAATTAATAATAGGCTACTTACCCCACTAAGTATAAAAACCCATGGACCAACTTGTTTTATCAAAATAGGAATAAGAAAAATTAAATATGAAAATAAAGCAAAATAAAATACGGCTACTTGAATAATTATTTTTGTAAAATGCTTTTTTAGATACTCTGTTCCAACCATTACTCCAATTAGCAAAATCAAAAATGGCCAAGCAGAAAAAAAGTTGGCACTTCTAACATAAAAGATGGTAAATCCAGAGAATATTCCACCAAGAAAAATTAGAAGAATTACACTCAAAAATGGTCTTATCCTTTCAAAAAACAAATTCTTTTCTTCTTTATATTCAAAAAAAGATAAAGCAAAAATTAAAATTCCAGACAGAATTAAATAACCGCCCAAAATAATATTTTCAAAAAGCATGTCAATTCTTTGTAGTGTTAATGAATCAATTATAAAACCACCGAATAACGCAATTGGCGCAACAAGCTTTTCATGCTTTTTTATAAAATCTCTACTTTTTAAAAAAATACTCATATTAATTTCCTAAAATTCTCCTCCTTGCTTCAACAACCACATGAGGATTTAATGGCAAAAACTTTAAAACGTCTTTTGCTTCTTGTGGCTGATGAGCTAGATACTTACATAATTCAATCAATCCTTCAACCTCTTTCTCAAAGGAATCTTTATATGGTTTTACTTCCTCAATTAGATGCTTAGACATTTTTCAATTATATCTTAAACCCTACTGAATAAGTATTTAATGTAGACAAAACATCCATAAATTAGTAATATCTCTTCACATGGCGACTATGGTATAACGGTTAACATAGAGGTTTGTGGAACCTTTGATTCGGGTTCGATTCCCGATAGTCGCCCATGAAAAAAGCCGGATACTTCGTATCCGGCTTTTTTGTTTTCATGGACTTAGAAAAAGCCAAATAATTTTGAAATGAAAATTATATATATCAAAACAAAGAAAATACCTTCTTGAAGATGGATTCTTTTCGATATTCCTGAAATAACAAAAACTAAGGTCGTCGCTAATAAAACAGGAAGTCCAAGTTTTAAAGTAGCGTCGTCAATAATGAGCGTTGAAAATAAGCCAGGTATTCCAACAACCCCTAGAGCATTGAAAACATTTGAACCAATAATATTCCCCACCGCAACCTCCGATCTTCCTTTCAATGCTGCCTTTATGGAAACGAGTAATTCTGGCAAAGAAGTTCCGAAAGCGATTGCAGCTATTGAAATAACGCCTGGAGCAATATTTAAAATTGTTGAAAGTTCTACAACTGACTTAATCAAATAGTTTGCACCAATAGCGAGTCCGAGTACCCCAACCACCAGTATCAAAGTATCCATAGGTTTTGGGTTTGCTTTTACGTCTATATTTAAATCATCACCATCATCTTTATATTTAATTGAAAACCAAATATATGAGACAAGAGAGAACGTCAAAATAACTGCTTCAGGTAAGTTTATAACTCCATCATAAGCAGTTATTAGCAGAAGGAAATAAGAAAGCGTTACAAGTGGAAGATCAAGATTTATTAAATCTTTTGTCACAGTAATTTTTTTAGCAAAAATTGCCGTTATACCAATGACCAATAAAATGTTAGCGATATTTGAACCAACAGCGTTTGCAACAACAATCTCCGTTGTCCCCTGAAAAACAGCAAACAAAGAAGATATTAATTCAGGGAATGATGTCCCCACACCAACAATAACCACACCAACAACAAAAGGTGAAAGTCCGATCTTTAATCCAATCTTCTCAGAACTTTCTAAAAGCCAATCCGTGCTCTTCACTAGTAAAATAAGCGATACAATAAAAACTAAAATCCAAATTAAAATCATAGACTCATTATAACAATACAAATAAAAAATACCTCAAAATAATGAGGTATTCTTGAATAGGGCTATAAATTATTTATTTCTACTAGTTTTTTCTACTTTAAAATCTCTAGATAATCCAGCATTTTCCATAAGAGCTCTTGCACCCTCATGATCTCCGCTTTCTCTTAGTTTATGGGCTTCGATTAGTGTTTCGAACTTATCTTCCGTATCTATTGCTTCTCCCATGCGTGTTTCTTTTGTTAATCCTATGAAGGAATCATAGTCCTCAGAATCAATAAATTCTTCAAATCTCTTTTGCTTATAAAGTTTCATGTTGTTACCTTTCTGCACATATAGACCATTCTCATCTATTAATTCGTTTGCCTCATCATAATTACCTTCTCTTCTCAACTCTCTAACCTCTTCAAGAATAGATTGTTGAGTCTCTGTGAGTATCGTATTT
>CAZPRI010000026.1:0-7009 GCA_964589635.1 uncultured Candidatus Saccharibacteria bacterium
AAGTTGCTGACCCAAAGCCTGTATTTTATGAACTCAATGAAGTCGAAAATAAAGTTTTTTTGGAGACAATAGAGACTGTAGTGCGAGACTTTAAATATGCCAGATATACACCATTTCTTTATAAAAAAGGTGAGATTGGTTCTGATGAGGTAAGACAGAAAAACATGCGTAAATTTATGAAGATGCTCCTAATCAAAAGACTTGAGAGTAGTTTTCATGCTTTTAAGATGTCACTGTCAAGATTCATATATTCATATGAGCAATTTATTACTGAATATAATGAGGGAAACGTATATGTTAGTAAAAAACACTCACAAAAAGTTTTCGAATACCTATCTTCTGGTAACGACGAGGCTCTTGATAAATTAATCGATCAAGACAAGGCAGAAAAATATAAGAGTGATGATTTTGAAGATAATTTTATTACAGATCTTCAGTCAGACCTAGATATCCTAAAAAAGATAGAAACTTTATGGAAAGATGTTAAGAGAGACCCTAAGATATTAGCCTTTAGAGATAAGCTTGGACAAGAGGAACCATTTAAGAATGGTAAGTCTATTATATTTACTGAATCAAGAGAAACCGCAGAGTATCTTGTTAAGCATCTTGAGGAGTTCTTTCCAAATGAAGTTGTTTATTTCTCAGGAGAAAGTTCTAGAGCAGAACGAGAGATTGTTATGGACAACTTTGATGCAAATTCAGATAATATAAAAAATGATTACAAGATATTGATTACAACTGATGTTCTATCGGAAGGTGCCAACTTACATCAAGCAAATCTTATTATTAATTATGATATTCCATGGAACCCAACAAGAGTAATGCAGAGAGTTGGTCGTATTAACCGTGTGGATACTAAACATGAAGAAATTTACACATACACTTTCTTCCCCACAGAGCAGGCAAACGAACAAATAAAACTTCAAGAGCTTGCTGAAGCAAAAGTTCAAGCTTTTATTTCTCTTCTAGGTGCTGATGCAAAACTGCTTACAGAAAATGAAGTTCCAGAAGGTCACAGTTTATTTAATTTACTTCTTTCAAAAGAACTAATTGAGGGTGAAGATAGTACGGAAGATAGTGAGTTGAAATATTTACAAGAAATTCGAAAAGTGCGTGACGAAAATATTGATTTGTTTGATTATGTTAAAAAACTTCCTAAAAAAGCTCGCGTGGGTAGAAAAAATATTAATAAAAAAGAAAATGAATTATTAACATATTTCAGAAAAGGTAAACTACAAAAATTCTTTACTACTACCTCAGACGAATTTAGCACACCTGTTGAGATTGATTTTATTCAAGCCGCACAAACTCTGAAGGCAGGTCCTGAAGAAAAACCTGCAACAATAACGGATGAATTCTATTTGTTACTCAAAAGAAATATGGATGCAATACATAATCCAGTAATAGATGAGGACATTCAAGCTTCTAACAATAAGAGAGGTCTTGATAATTCGGTCCGTCTTATAAAAATCCTTAAATCAAAAGAAATAAAAAATTACAAAGGATTTACAAATGATGATGAATACTATCTGTCTCAAGTAATTGAAGAATTTAACTCAGGAGGTATACCAAAGAAGATTTCTCAGAATATATTCAAAACTATTCAAGAATCACCAGAGATAATTCAAAATCCTCTAAAATTATTGAGCATATTAAGGAATCAGTTACCTCAGGATTTTCTTACACAAGATTTTTCAGATAATGGAGACATTAACCATAGACGAGAAATTATTCTATCAGAGTACTTTATTGATTAATTATTATGACAAAAAACGAAGCAAAGAAATTAATAGAATATGTCTTCACAAGTAAATTTAGTGAGGAACATTTTGAACACTTTGTCTCTAATCTATTCAAAAAACACAAAACATTATCTAAGGTTATGGAGAGCTCTTCTATAAAAGAAGCATTTAAGCCCCATGTAATGAAATATAAGGTGTCAGGATCTTATACAGATTCAACAGGTAATAATATAGATATATTATTAGTTGCATTAAATAATATATCCACATTACAAAGAGCTAGAGCCTTGCAAAGAAATTTTATTGCTGATTACTTACAAGCAAATAATAAAGAGGCTGCAATTGTGGCCTTTGTAACAGATAAAGAAGAGTGGAGGTTATCATTAGTTAAACTCGACCATTCTCTTGAAGTTGTAAATGAGAAGGTCAAAGCAAAAAAAGACATTACACCAGCAAGAAGGTGGTCTTTCCTTGTGGGTAAAAACGAAGGTAGTCATACTGCTCAATCTAGATTTATAAAATTACTAACAAGTGATCAGGAACCCAATCTAAAAGAAATTGAATCTTCCTTTGACATAGAGAGTGTTACAAAAGAATTTTTCGATAGATATACAGAATTATTCTTTGTTTTAAAAGAAAACCTAGACAAGGTAGTACGGAGCGATGAGAAAGTTAGAAAAGATTTTGAGGACAAGGAAATATCTACGGTTGATTTTGCAAAAAAGACTCTAGGACAAATAGTTTTCTTATACTTTCTGCAAAAGAAAGGTTGGTTTGGTGTGGCTCCTGATAAAAATTGGGGTGATGGTCCAAAACAGTTCATTAGAGAATTATTTAAAAAAAGATCTGAGTATGGAAAGAATTTCTTTAATGACATACTAGAACCTTTGTTTTATGAAGCTCTTGCACAAGATAGAGGTGAAGAGTCAATATACACAAGACTTAATAATGTAAGGATGCCCTTCTTGAACGGTGGTCTTTTCGAACCAATGAATGGTTATCAATGGCAAACAACTAATATTACAATCCCTGATGAAATATTTTCTAATGATATAGAAGATAAAAAAACTGGTGATATCGGAAATGGGATTTTAGATGTTTTTGATAGATATAATTTCACTGTAAATGAAAACGAACCTCTCGAACAAGAGGTTGCTGTTGATCCTGAAATGCTTGGTAAGGTTTTTGAAAACCTTCTGGATATTAAGGATAGGAAAAGTAAGGGTGCCTTCTATACTCCACGTGCAATTGTTCATTATATGTGCCAAGAGACACTTATTAATTATCTTGAAACAAATACTGACCATATTCCAAGAGAAGACCTAGAGTTTTTTATTCGACAAGGAGAATTGATTTTAGAAAATGATAAAATTACTCGAAAGAGACAGGAAGAAAGAGAGGCGAAAGGTGCAAAATATGAGGATAAAACTTACAAATATTTACTTCCAGAATCAATAATTGCTAAGGCAGAAGAAATAGATAAACTTTTGTATGAAGTTAAGGTGGCAGATCCTGCTGTTGGTTCAGGAGCATTTCCGTTGGGAATGTTAAATGAAATTGTGCGAGCACGCCTTGTTATAGGTGTTCACACAAAGAGCAACAAAAAGCCCTATACATTAAAAAAAGAAACTATTTCAAATTCATTATACTGTGTCGACATCGAGACGGGAGCAGTTGAAATTGCAAAACTAAGATTATGGTTGTCTCTT
The DNA here is from genome assembly GCA_964589635.1 of uncultured Candidatus Saccharibacteria bacterium. Lineage (GTDB taxonomy): Bacteria > Patescibacteriota > Minisyncoccia > Phycocordibacterales > JAACPR01 > CAZUCU01. Next base: position 3,452 of record CAZPRI010000026.1, read on the forward strand.
GTGGTAGATGAAAATAAACCCCACCCCTTACCAAACCTAGACAATAAAATAATGCAAGGAAACAGTTTAATTTCAGAATATGAAGGAATTAAATTATTTGACGACAGTATTTTTGATGAAGAGAGACGGGTTGAACAAAAGTCATTATCTTTTGATAAGAATGAGGTTGAAATGCAAATAGAAGACCTTCAGAATAAAACTAGGCAGTATGTAGAAGAAAGCCAAAGAACAACCAAACAAAATCTTAAGAAAGATATAGACGATATTAAATGGGATTTAATAGAACTTAATTTGATACACCAAAAAAGAGAGGATAAATTAGAAGAAATAAAACAATTAAGAAAGAAAAACATAAAACCTTTCTTTATATGGAAACTAGAGTTCTCAGATGTCTTCAAAAAAAATGGAGGCTTCGATATTGTGATTGGTAACCCACCATACATCAAGGAGTACACCTTTAAGAAAGCATTTGATGGATTGAGAAACTCTCCATACTATATGGGTAAAATGGATTTGTGGTACTTTTTTGCATGCCAAGGAATTGATATCTTGAAAGATAAAGGGGTTCAGTCATTTATTGCTCCAAACAACTGGACTTCAAATTTTGGAGCAAAAATAATGAGAAATAAATTACTAGAAGACTCAAAAATTTATAAATTTATAGATTTTGGCAATTATAAAGTCTTTGATACTGCAGGAATTCAAACAATGGTTTATTTACTGGAAAAAAATAAAACTAATAATGAATACGATGTTGATTATGGAAAATTAAAAATAGATAATCCAACATCTACTGAATTAACAGAATTTCTTAAAACTAATTTTAATAAGTGTAACGAACATTTCGATAAATTTGTATTTAGGTTTAAAAAAGATAAGTTTTTAAATAACAATATTAATTTTCTCAACCCTGTTATTGGCAATATTATTGATAATATTAGACAAAACGGGAGCATGTATCTAAATGAAAAAGAGGTTGCTCAAGGGATAGTCTTTCCTCAAGATTTCTTAAACAAGAAAAATAAAGAATTATTGGGCGATGAATATGAAGTGGGTGAGGGTATTTTTGTTCTATCTGACAAAGAGAAGGATTCTATAGATTTAGAATTAAATGAAGATGACATTTTGAAACCCTATTTTACAACTAGTAATTTTTCTAGATACGGTTCAGATCCTACTAACACTAGTTGGGTTATATATACTGATTCGAAATTTAAAAACCCTGATGAAATAAAGGATTATCCTAATATAAAAAAACATTTAGATAAATTTAAAAAAATTATTACATCAGATAATAAACCCTACGGACTCCATAGATCTAGAGAGGAATCTTTTTTTCATGGTGAAAAAATAATAGTTGCAAGGAAATGTATCGAGCCAGTATTTTCTTATAATGATTTCGACTGTTTTGTGTCTGCAACATTTTATATTATAAAAACGAACAGACTTAATATGAAATATTTAACATCTTTTTTGAATTCAAAACTTGTTAAATTTTGGCTAAAGCATCAAGGTAAAATGCAAGGAAACAACTATCAGATTGATAAAGAGCCTATACTGAAAATACCGATTATAAAATTAGATAAAGAAAGTCAAAAAACTTTTATTGATTTAGTAGACAAAATAATTGAAATAACTTCTACTGATGATTACGAACCAAAAAATCCACCAGAAAAACAAAAGCAACTTGAGTCGAAAATAGACGAAATGGTAATGGACTTATATAAACTAACAGAAGATGAGAAAGAGATTATTAAAAATAGTTAATTTGAATAATGAAACTTGAAAGTCTCACATCTAAAATAGTCAATAGATACATTGGTGTAGATCAAGGATATTTAGGTATGCCAGACTCAAATAGATTCACTTACTCAAATCACAGAGAATTTTATCCAGAATACTGTGATTTAGTTAAAGATACAGATTCAATAGAAGGAACAACACGTGCGAGATTTGTTAAAATTTTCTTAGATTCTTCACCTAGAGAACAATCAAAAATTATACTGGGTGTTTTAGAAAGATTTCCTATTGGAGAAGGACCAGGAACTCGAACAACAGCTCTAGCTTCATCATTGAAGGATGAGGCAATTAAATTAGAAAAAAATGGATTAATAGGTAGTCCAAATCTAGAAACTGAACATATTTTTGAATTATTGGAGGATGCCGATTCGCTAATAAAAAATAGAAAAGCCAGCAGTGCGGTTGATAGATTTCACACAGCTTTTCATGGGTACCTAAGGGAGTTGTGTGAGAAAGAAAATATACCATTTAACGAAAAAGACGACCTTGTAAAGCTAATCAAAAATATACAAAGTAACCACCCTAAATTTAAAATAAGTATTAAGTCACATGAAATTCAAAACATAATAAAAAATCTTGTTTCTATATCAGATTCTCTAAATCCTGTACGGAATAAAGGAAGTAGAGCCCATCCAAACAAGAAGACAGTCGGAGAGCCCGAGGCGGTTCTTGTAATAAATTCAATTCGTACGATTTTGACTTATTTATCTGAAAAACTGGGTTAATCTAGCAAAACCCACCCATTGCGGTATAATGTCATGTATAATACAATTTTGTATTAAGTAGAAAATTTAATAAAAAGTAGCCTAACCCTTTTGGATTTTCCAAGAGATATGGTGAAAAAATCCCGGTTGAAGATAAAGGACTCCTAGTCAGAGTCACTCAACCGGGTCATATCTGGAAACGGGTATGGGTAGTTGTCGAAAGACGCTATCGCGATGGCTAGGAGCCTTTTGTGTACCTACCCATAATAAAAACCCGGTTAAAATTATGAACAAAGAAGAAAATGAGTCAGTAGACTCAAATAATAAAAAAGAAAGAACACTTACCTTGGGATCAGTGTTAGGTTGGGGGTTAGGAGTGTTTATTGGTTTTATAGGAATCATTCAGCTATTTGAACAAATATCAGTTGGTATTATTTTCATACTGATGGCACTTGTGTTATTGCCACCTGTAAACAAGTATGTAAAAAGTAAATATAATTTTTCAATCTCTAAAGGTATGAAAATAGTGTTATTGATAGTTCTGTTAGCGGTCGCAGGAGCACTGGGTACTGGATCAGATACGGATAGCGAGAGCGTATCTTCTAATAAAACAAAAGTCAGTCAAAAAACAGTGAAAGAATATATCGAGGTTACAGCAGGAAAACTGTATCAAGATTACCGAGATAACGGAGTTTCAGCTGATTCAAAATATAAAAATAATTTTGTGAGAATGAGTGGAATTGTGAGTAGTATAGACAAAGATATATTAGATACACCATATGTTGTTCTGACTAATGGATCTGGGTCAATATTGGGAGTGCAGTGTATGTTTAGTAAAAGCAAGGAGTCAGAGTTATCCACTTTAAGCAAAGGACAGAATATTACATTAACAGGAAAAGTGAATGGAAACTTAATCGGTAATGTAATAGTAGAAGATTGTAGTATTGATAAATAGTTACCAACTTATCTACTCGGGACACCCTGGACTCCTGAAGAGCTTTGCGTCATTAATGGTGTATATGAAAATAACAGCACCACAGGGCTTTGAAATAGC
>CAZPRI010000027.1:0-6528 GCA_964589635.1 uncultured Candidatus Saccharibacteria bacterium
AAACAAATTATTATCTAAGCCTCTGTATGCAGCAACTCTTATCGGGCTAGTTGTTGGATCACTACTCTCTGCTTTTTTGGTTGCAAAGATAGTAAGTGAAGTGATGTTCTGGGACACTGATAGTTATTTACAAAATACAATAACAGTAAGTGGAGAAGGGGAATCTATTGCTATACCAAACGTTACTAAGTTTTCATTTTCTGTAAACGAAAGTGCTGAAACTACAGAAGAAGCTCAAAAAATGTCTACAGAGAAAATGGATAAAGCCCTAAGTTTCCTAAAAAGTAACGGAATTGAAGAAAGAGATATAAAGACTACTTCCTATGATACTTATCCAAAATATGATTACGGAAGACCTTGTACTGCTTTTGATTGTCCACCAACAAGCGAACCAAAAATAATCGGGTATGAAGTTAGTCAAAGTGTTTCTGTAAAAGTAAGACAACAAGAGGAGGCGGGTAGATTCCTAGCCGAACTTGGCTCTATTGGAGTTTCAAATTTGAGCGGTTTATCTTTTGAAATTGATGATGACAGTATTCTATATGAACAGGCCAGAGAAAAAGCAATTGAGGATGCAAAAAATAATGCTCAAAAATTAGCAAAACAACTTGGTGTAAAGCTTGGTGATATTGTTAGTTTCGATGAAAGTACTCCAAATAATTATATGTTTGATTATAGAGCACTAAATTCTAAAACCGAAGAAGGAGGATTTGGTGGAGGTATTCCAGAATTACCAACAGGAGAAAATACATACACATCCAATGTACATATTACGTACGGAATAGATTAGTAAGAAAAGCAGCGGCCTTCGGCCGCTGCTTTTTTATTAAAGTTAAAAATGATATATTCATATCATGATTTTAGACGGTAAGACCCTGCAGGAAAAAAGAAAAAAACTATTGAAACTAAAAGTTTCAAAATTAAAAAAGAAACCAGTTCTTGTAATTATTCAAATTGGTTCAAATAAAGCTTCAGATCTTTATATAAAAAGAAAAATCAATTTTGGAAAAGAAATTGGTGTCGGAGTTGAATATTATCAATTAAAAAATAATATTACATTTGAGTTCCTTAAAAAAATTATAGGAGACTTTAATAATGATGGTGATATTAAAGGAATTATTATTCAATTGCCTATCCCAAATACTCTTGATAAGAGAAGAGTCTTGAATTTGATTGATCCCAAAAAAGATGTAGATGGTTTGAGGAAATCAAAATATATTGGTGCAACTCCAAAAGCGATTTTTACGATTTTAAGAGAATACAAAGTTAAAATAAAAGATGCTCGTGTTGTAGTAGTGGGGGATTCTGAACTTGTAGGAAAACCAACTGCAAAATGTATGAGAGAAAAAGGCGCAAAGGTTAAAATTTGTAATATAAATACAAAAGATCTAAAGAGGGAAACGTTAAAAGCTGATATTTTAATTTCAGCGGTTGGTAAACCAAACCTTATCAAGAAAGATATGGTGACGGGTGGTGTTGTGGTGATTGATGTGGGCACAACTTTTGTAAGAGGAAAATTAAAAGGGGATGTTGATTTTGATGGTGTATCTAAAATAGCTTCAAAAATAACACCAGTTCCTGGTGGAGTTGGTCCTATGACAGTTGCGAGCCTATTCGAAAACCTTATTGGATAAATGAATCCAGTCTCGTCATCCTCGGGCCCTGCATGCCGGCAGACAGGTTGATCCGGGGACCCATGTTTAGAATATAATGAATATTTATAATAGGTTTATGACTATGGAGGAATTATGAAAATGAGTTATTGACTAGATTTAACATAGATAGTATACTCTTCTCATCAAGCCCCGAAAGGGGTTTTAAAAATGATGTAAAATAAGGAGAGAAACGACTATATTTTATATCATATTCGCGAAGGCGAGTATCCAGAATTAATAAATAAAATAATATGTTCAAATTTTTAGGAGAAGTAAAACAAGAAATGAAGCACGTTAGTTGGCCAACAAAGAGTCAGGCGTGGGGATATACAATACTAGTTATTGTGATTTCTGTATTGCTAGCAATTTATTTAGGCGCTTTTGATGCATTATTCACAAAATTTATTGAGTCATTTGTTAGCTAATTTATATATTCATGAGTAAACAACAACCATCAAGAGATAGAAACTGGTATGCAATTCATACATATGCTGGATACGAAAACGCCGTATTAAAAAACCTAAAACAAAGAATAGGATCCTTGGGTATGGAAGATAAGATCTTCAATGTAGTCGTTCCTACTGAAAAGAAGATAAAAATCAAAGGAGGTAAAAGGGTGGAGCTTGAAGAGAAAATTTACCCAGGTTATATTTTGGTAGATATGATTGTTACAGATGATTCTTGGTACATCGTTAGAAATACACCTCGTGTTACAGGTTTCGTTGGTTCTGGAGTTTATCCTGTGCCACTTTCAAAAGAGGAATCAGACGAATTATTTAGAAGAATGTCTAATGACACAACAAAACATTCTATTGATTTAGAGATTGGAGACGCTGTTAATGTTGTTGATGGTCCTTTCAAAGATCTAGAAGGTAAAGTTGAAGAAGTAGATGAAGAAAAAGGAAAAGTAAAAGTTGTTGTTTCAATGTTTGGTCGAGAAACTCCTGTAGAACTAGACTTTTTACAAGTAAAGAAAATCTAATTTGATTTATTAATGGGTTTAATGTAAAGTAATCGAACTATGGCAAAGAAGATACAGAAAAAAATAAAGGTTATTATTCCAGCAGGTAAGGCGACTCCTGCCCCACCTCTTGGACCTGTTTTAGGGCAGGCTGGTATTAATATTGGTGAATTCACAACTAAATTCAACGAAGAGACTAGAGAAAGAATGGGTGAAAAGGTTCCTGTTATCATAACAGTATTTGATGATAGGTCTTTCGGACTAGTTTATAAAGTAGCTCCAGCTTCTGACATTATAAAAAAAGTGGCAGGAATTCAAAGTGGATCTGGAACAAACCTAACTAAAAAAGTAGGAACGCTTTCTAAAGCTCAAGTAAAAGAGATTGCAGAAAAGAAAATGCCTGATCTTAATGCAAACACTGTAGAGCAAGCAATGAAAATTATTGAAGGGACTTGTCGATCAATGGGAGTAGAAGTTAAATAGTGTTCGAATATACAGCCTTCGAGCTAAATAAAAAAACACCTTGCGGAACTCGTTTCACTCAAACAGTCCTCAGGTGTTTTTTAATTCACTCTACTGTGTACAGTTCTCACTAAAGTGTTGATGGAAAAAAGCGCGGCCGAGGGCCGCGCTTTTTTTATTTTAAATAAATTATGAAAAGTGCTTATTTTCCAAATCGTCTGGATTTTTAACCCACCATTCAAATTGGTATTTCAATTTGTGGTTTTCTTTTTTGGGTCTGACACTTTTCAAGTGAAAGATATCTTCAAACTGTGGAAAGATTGGTCCATTATTCAGATCGATCTGAATCCTTGTGACAATAATCTCATCAGCGAGTCCAAATAATGCATCGTAAATTGTTGCACCACCAATAACAAAAACTTTTCCATCAGCGCTTCTGTTCTGAGCTTCTATAATGGCATCATTTGGGGTGTTGGAATATAATACATTTTCGTCGTCAGACCTTGTATCCTTTCGACTCACTACAGAATGAAATCTTCCCGGAAGTGTTTTTGGAAACTCTTTGAAGGTTGTATTTCCCACTACCATCGGATGACCCATAGTTTCTCTTTTGAGGTGTTTAAAATCTTCAGAAATTCTTGGCCACGGAAGACCACCATTTGGTCCACCTATGATTCTCTGAGGACTCATTGCTACAATCATTATTATTCTAGGTGTTCTCATGTCTGATTCCGCTATACAAAATAGTTTGAAATTAGCAAATTCTATGTTAATTTCAAAATAGAAAAACAGAACATTAAAAACATGAAACTAACACAACACTCCTCAAGAGCTTTAGTTCTTGGTGAAGATAAGGATAGACTTACAGAAGTCATTACTGCAATTAAGACATTTGGTTGGAAAATTACATTCACTCAAGGTACTTGGGATATGATCCACAGTGGTCACTTCATGTACCTCGAAAAGGCAAAAGCCTTAGCCGATATTTTGATTGTTGCCGTTGATACTGATGAACTTACTCGTGATCGAAAGGGAGCAGACAGACCCTTTGATCCTGAAGGTGAAAGAATTCTTACAATCTCAGGACTTCGTCCTGTTGATATTGTCGTTACGAAAACCTTGAATGAACACAAGCACTATCTATTGAAAATTATTCAGCCTGATTTTTTTGTGATATCAAAATCAACCGGAGATGAAATTCAAAATGATATTGATGAGTTTGGATCTATGGTTGGTGAAGTTGTTAACTTTGAACCACAGAGCTCAAATTCAACCACCGCAAAATTTAGAAAACTGAAGAAGGGTGCTTTTGAAGAATTCAGAACAGAGCTTGATGCTTTAACTGATAGATTCCAAAGACGTCTTGATGGAAAGGAGGAAAGATGAAAACAGTAATCGTTCTCTATTTTCCTGTAATTCACAAAGGGTATCTTGATTTCCTTGATAAGAATTGTGAGTATCCAGTCTTTGTTATTGGTGACGATATAATTCATGAGATTGAAATCATAAATGAAGAATCGACAAGGTCTGTCCTAAGGGATATGAGAAGACTGTCGCAAGATGATATTACTCGATACCTTCAGTCCGTTTATTTGGACACAAGAAGTATCAGCACTCTACTTCTTGATAACATTAAAAGGATCAACAAATATGAAACAATTATCCTCCCGGATGACTCGTTTCATCGATCTTTTGTTAAGAGATTTAAAGAGGATCTCCCTACATGTATTTTCGAGAATTGTTTCTTGAGGTGGGATAGAATGCCCACACTTAACAAGGATTATGTGATTACAGATTTGACCATTAGTGATCTTGATTTGAGAAAATTTGGCCTATTTCAATTTGTCGAACGGGCTGAATCTGAGGCTCAAAGAAGTCCTGATTGGTGGAGACAGGTTGGAGCAGTTCTTGTAAAAGATGGTTCTCAGATTCTTACGGCATTTAATCAACATTTGCCAACAGAACTAGAGACATATTTTTCAGGGGATCCGAGATCCAACTTTAATGCTGGTGAATATATTGAACTTTCTGTTTCTGCGCATGCAGAGGCAGGTTTGATTGCTCTCGCTGCGAAAAAGGGAATAGTTACCAAAGAGTGCGAACTTTTTGTTACCACTTTTCCATGTCCACCCTGTGCAATCTCAATCACACTTTCTGGAATTAAGAGGGTCTTCTTTGTCGAAGGCTACTCAATGATAAATTCCGTCGAAATTTTCAAGGAGTACGGGGTTGAAGTTGTTAGGGTTATAAAATAAACAAGCCCCGCACAAATGTGCGGGGCTTTTTCATTTACCAAAATAAAATTCTGGTTCCATGACGACAGGGTAGATAGATGTTCTCTCATCAGTATCTCCGTTCGGGACTAAGATGTGTGCATGAAGTCTGAGTACTGATGCACCTGTCTTTGTTGTGTTGCCTGTTCTCATGAATAAGGCGTATCCATCAAGTTTAAAGTCCTTTCCAAGGATAGTGATTAATTCATGGAAATCAATCCAAGAAATTGTCGCAAGATCATCCAAGTCCTTCACAAATCTTTTTGGAACAAATAGAAAGTGATGTTTGCAATTATTATAAGGTACTGCATTACTGGTGACCATCCAACTCCTGTTCTCTCGGAGAATAGGGTGGGGATGGTTTTTCTTGAAGTATTCTTCTTCAAATGGATCAACACCTTCATCCAAGATTCTCTGATACCATGCCCGCTGTTCTGGATTTCTTGTGTTTTCTATATCAACAAAAATTTGTCTTTCTTCTACGTCTTTCATATTATTTTGCTTTTCTATTTGGATACTAGCATCTTTTTAAATAAATAAAAACTGCTGCACCCTTCGGGTGCAGCAGTATGTAATTCAAACAGGAGTTGAAATTTTAAAATATGGATTAGGATTATAATCTTCAATCCTCAGATGTTCTTTACGAAGATCCCATGGATTTTCGTAAGGTGTCTCGGGTTCCAAATGAACAGTTGGAAAAATTTTCAACGGTCTTTCCAAAAGCCTGTTAACAGAATCAAATTGAGTGTCGTAAATCTGTGCAGATGAAATGTGATGTGTATAGCGCGTATACTTGTATCCGTGAATCATCGCGAGGATGAGCCCGAGAGTGCACCACTGAACAATGTTGAATTGAAGTCCAACTGGGACATCTGCAGATCTTTGAACGGAAGATACCTCCATTTCATTTCTTTCTGGGAACAGGTGAACATGGAATGTCGTCCCGTGACATGGTTCGACAACAACACAACGAGGCATTCCTTGTTCTTTCGAACCAAGAGCTAATGCTGGATTACGAGTTGTGATCATGAGTCCACGACTCATGGGGAATGATTTCATTGTCTCTCCCAATGCGGCAACTTGATCAAACGGACCGTTGGCGGTTGGTAGAGCACGAAGGGTTGGTCCATATGATCCAGGACCAAGGTCTCCCTCTTCGAGCCCCCAGATTTTGCAT
>CAZPRI010000028.1:0-6190 GCA_964589635.1 uncultured Candidatus Saccharibacteria bacterium
AAGATTTTTTTATTCGACAAATTACCTTGGCTATCGAAAATGATAAACCACTAGTAATTCATTGCAGAGATGCATGGGAAGATGTTTTGGATATTTTAAAAGTATATAAGGAGGTAAATGAGAATTTGAGGTTGAATTTCCATTTTTTCAACCAAGACATAGAAAGAGCGAAGCAGATTATCGATCTAGGTTTTCAATTCTCCTTTACTGGCGTTATTACTTTCGCAAAAGAATTGGAAGAGGTTGTCACATTTGCACCTATAGACAAAATTATGTCTGAAACTGATTCTCCATATGCTGCTCCGAAAAGGAAAAGAGGGAAAAGAAATGAGCCAAGTTTTGTAATTGAAGTTGTGGAAAAAATTTCAGAGTTAAAAGGTCTACCAATTGAGGAAGTGAAAAAACAACTTTTAAAAAATGCAGAGGATTTTTTTGGGATTAAGTTTTAAATTTTTACAATTATCGTCACCCCAGATCGGCAGGCTGTTTACAGGCCGCAGTAGTCTGGGACCCATGCCTTATAAGTCACTGCTCAAATCTCTCCATGTTGGATTAAGTTTTTCTATCAACCTTAGTTTCCAAAGCCTGTCCCAAGCCTTAATATTCTTTTCTCTGTTCATGGCTAATTCTATGTTCTCGTGTATTTCAATATAAACTAATTTAGTTAAATTATATTTTTTAGTAAAACCTTCTAATTCTTTGTTTTTGTGTTGATAAATTCTATTTTTAAATTAGTAGTTACTACTGTGTATAAAGTTCCACCTTTGTTATTGGAAACAATATAAACATAGGAATACTTATTCACTTTTGTATTAAAGCAAAACTATATCAAGAAGTTTTAAAGCGTGGATCCCAGCCTTCGCTGGGATGACGAAGGGGGCGAATAGGAGCGAAGTAATAAAGCACATGTATTTAAGATGAGCTTGTAAAACCCTATTTTATGTGTTAATTTAAGTCTCATGTCAAAAGATATAAATGTAGATAAAGGCGAAAACAAGGGAGCTTACGAGCTTGCTTTTCATCTTGTTCCATCTCTAGGAGACGATAATGTGAACAAGGTTTTCGAAGAAATCGCAAAATTAATAGAAAAAAACGAAGGAAACATCGTCTCAAAGAGTGAACCATCTTTATTGAATTTGGAATACCAAATGGAAAAAATAGTTGATTCAGTTAAATCAAAATATAATACTGCGTATTTTGCTTGGGTAATTTTTGAAGGTGGAGACGTTCAAGACTTAGACAAGGAATTATTGGCTCATTCAGATGTCCTTAGATATTTGATAATAAAGACAGATCAAAAGGATTCAATTCCTGCATCAGATGTTGCTAGTGTTTTAAATGGTGACGAAGAGAAGGAGGATGAAGAAGTAAAAGTTGAAGCAAAAGTAGAAGAAAAAGAAGAGGTAAAAGAAGAAGAAGTTGAGGATTCAAAAGAGGAAAAAGTAGACAACAAGGTAGACGAAGTAATCGACGAACTTGTGAAAGAGTAAGTCATTTATCAAGAAACAATAAAAAAGGAATTTAGGCTAGATTGACACTATTTGTCACTGGTTTATAGTATAAGTATTATGTATTTGAACAAAGCAATTATCGTAGGAAACCTTACAAGAGATCCAGAAAAAAAGGCATTGCCTTCTGGAATGGCAGTAACATCTTTTAGTCTAGCTACAAACAGAGTTTGGATGAAAGATGGTCAAAAACAAGAAGATACTGATTTTCACAACATCGTAGTTTTTGGTAGACAAGCAGAGACTTCTGCTCAATACCTTAAAAAAGGCCAAAACGTTATGGTTGAAGGTAGAATTCAAACAAGAACATGGGATGATGCTGACGGAAAGAAAAACTATAGAACAGAGATTGTAGCTGATAGAGTTCAGTTTGGGGCAAAACCAGGAGGAGCGGGTTCAGCACCAGAAACTGGATCTCAAGCACCTCAAGCTGCGCCAGCAGACACAGGGTCTCAAATTGATTATCCTCAAGATGATATCAATCCAGACGATATTCCATTTTAATTGATTATTATTAATCATCTGATATATTAGGAAACCATGAAAGATTATTTCAAAGAAAACCAAATAGACTATATTGATTTTAAGGATGTAGCAACATTGCGATTATTTATTAATCCGCATGGAAGAATCTTCTCTAGAAAAAGAACAAAACTTACTGCTCCAAATCAAAGAAGACTTGCTAATGCAATCAAGAGGGCACGATTTATGGGTATTATGCCTTACGTAGCAAACTAACGAAGACGAGGGTCTTAAAAACAAAAAGCGGCACCGAAGGTGCCGCTTTTTGTTTTTAACTTGATATAATAAATAAATGAATAAAAAGACTAAGATACAGTTTATTATTTTAAGTAGAGCTGCAATTGTAATGGCTCTTGGTTTGTTATTGTTTAAATATATACCAATGCAAATATGGGGAGATGAAATACTATTTGATTCATCCGCACATATAACAATTGCTATATTTATTCTATATACACTATGGTTTTTTATTGATCAGAAAAAAAGTTGGCACATTCCTTTTTTTCTATTTTCATTCTTAGTCCTTGCTGTAGTATCTATGCAAAGAATACTGGATAATGCACATAATGATATTGGATTACTTGGTGGACTAGTAATCTCCGTTTCTGCCATTATCTACTCGCAGTTTAGTAAATTCAAAAGGGAGCTAAGTTTTTAGAAAAAATTTATTTTTTATTAAATTCTAATTGAATTCCTGATGATAGTATTTTTCTAGATAAAAGTACTATGAAAAAAGAAGAACAAAAAAACAAAAAGTCCGACGATCTTACTCTAGAGAAAGTCTGTGAAGACTGGGAAAATGCAAAAAATGATGCCGAAGAAAAAACGCCCTCATATGACATCTCAAGGGTTTTACTAGAAATAGATGCTATTTTTAATGAGATCATCGATCATTTACTCTATATGAAAATACTAACCCATAAAGACCATGTGTATGATAGATGAAGAGATAGAAAGACTGGAGAAGGAAAACATTGATATTCCTGAAATCAAGAAAATATGTAATGACTGGATTGATGAGAGAAGGGATGTTTTACCCACTGTTCCGTTTGATAGATTAGATTTTGTCTTATCAGATATAGACAGGAGATTTATGCTATTTTTGGATTACGCAAAGGATTTTAAATAGTTTTTTAAAAAAAAGCAGCGGCCGAAGGCCGCTGCTTTATCACTTACAGTGCTCAGATGTTATAATCACTTTATAAATGAAAAAATATAAAAAAGCCTTTTTTATAGGAATTGGGGGTTCAGGAATGTCAGCCTTAGCAAAATTAATGTCTGATTTTGGTATTACTGTTATCGGTTCAGATAGAAATGAAAATGAAATGACTAAGATTTTAGCAGAGAAGGGGATTGAAGTAATTATTGGGCAGGATGCTAAAAATATTACAGAAGATATTGATTGTGTAATTTACACGCTTGCTGTTCAGGATGATAACCCTGAAATACAAAAGGCAAAAGAGAAAAATATTTCTATGTTCACATACGCTGAAATGCTGGGAGAGTTTTCAAAAGATAATTTTACTGTAGCAGTATCTGGAACCCATGGAAAGACAACTACAACTGCAATGGTTGGGGATGTTTTTAAAGGAATGGACCGTAATCCATACTTAATAGTAGGCTCAATTCTTAAAAGATATAATTCCAACTACATACAAGGAGACGAAAATACTTTTGTTGTCGAAGCTTGTGAATATAAAAAGTCCTTTATAAATTTAACCCCAAATATTCTCATTATTACCAATATTGATTTGGATCATTTGGATTTTTATAAGGATTTAAAAGATGTTCAAGATGCATTTGAGGAGTTAATTAGAAAAATGCCTGATGACGGTATCATAATTTGCGAATCAAAAGATAAGAAAATTATACCGGTCATAAAAGATAAAAAACAGAGAATAATAGATTATTCTGATTTTAGACAATATGTTCCTGAAAATATTTTTGGGGAACATAATATTTCTAATGCTGCAGCGGCCATGGCCTTATCTGCAGCTTTGGACTTCTCTGTTGAGAGATCAAAGGAGGCTCTGAGTCATTTTGAGGGAACATGGAGAAGGTTTCAGTGCATCGGTAAAACAGATAAGGGAGCATTGGTTTATGATGATTATGCTCATCACCCAACAGCTATTTCTGTAACAATAGTAACATTATTAAATAGGTTTGCTGATAAAAAAATAATAATTGTATTTCAGCCCCATACATACTCAAGAACCCATAGTTTATTTAAAGATTTTGTCGCCTCACTACAGGGTGTTTTTGAAGTTATTGTATTACCAATCTACGCTGCAAGAGAAGAAAATACTTTTGAAGTACACTCAGAACAATTAGTAGAAGAAATATCACTAAATCAAAAAGTAAAATTCTTGCCAGATTTTGATTCCGTAGTTTCTTATCTAGAAGATAAAAAAACATCAGACTATTTGATTATGACTATGGGGGCAGGGGATGTTTATAAGATTACAGACATGCTCATTTAAGCTCGCTCTACATATAATCCTGTCTCCGTATTCACAATTACAGAATCATCTTCAGTGATAAAGATTGGTGCGTTAACAACTAAACCTGTCTCAAGTTCAATTTGTTTGTTAGCTCCGGAAGTAGTATTTCCTTTCACTGCAGGTGGTGCAGATTTTACTTTAAGTTTTATTTTTATTGGAACAGAGACTCCAATTATTTTTTCATCAAACATTAGTGCATCAACTTCTCCTTCAGGTTTTAAATATTTAATCTTATCTTCAACAACAGAAAAGGGGATAGATAGTCTGTCTGACTTATTGCCATCCCTATAAAACCAGTACTCATCTGTTTTTAAGTCTCTATTAAATTTAGAAAATGAATACACATATTTTTCTCTTGAGATATCAGCTTCATCAACCACGTCATTATTATGGAAAGTATGAGGTTTAACAGAACCTGTAACAAGGTTTCGCAGTTTCGTCTGATTAACAGGCTTTCTTTGTTGTTTTCTGAATACATGAGAACTCAGAACCTCGTAAGGATCTCCACCTAAAACTATATATTTTCTCTCTTTTATTTCGTTGTAATTTAGCATTGTAGGGGAGATTGTATCAAAAAAGAAATAAAAAAACTATTCACCCTCAAGACTTCACCGTCATCCTATAAAACACCACCATCATCATCGCAACTTCCATCCGTCATCCTCAACAACACCTACTGTCATCCATTACAAACCATCCATCATCCTCGGGCCCTGCCTGCCGGCAGGCAGGTTGACCCGGGGACCCATTTTTTAAAAAATGCTCTGAGCAGTTTCTCACTTCATTGAGTTCATTAAGATAAGTACTTCTTGTTTCTATCCGGAGTATAGCCCTTTATTTTATCTCTAACAACTCTTTTCTAATTTTCTTTAGGACCTCATTTTTTATTTTTGTATTTTCTTTCAAAAACTTTCTCGCTGCGTCATAACCTCTACCAAGCTTCTCCTCTCCGTATGAATAAGATGATCCAGACTTAGAAATTATGTCGAATTTTTCTCCTAGAGCTAGTAGTTCACCTTCAAGTGAAATACCTTCGTTGTACATTAAATCGAACTCAGTCTGCTTGAATGGGGCAGCGACCTTGTTCTTTACGACTTTAACTCTGACTCTTCCTCCCATAATCTCATCACCTTTCTTGATTTGGGCAATTCTCCTGATGTCCAATCTTACAGATGTGTAGAACTTTAAAGCCTTTCCTCCGGGTGTTGTTTCTGGATTACCAAACATCACACCAATTTGCATTCTAATTTGGTTAATAAAAATGACTATTGTTTTACTCTTTGCAACGATCGCAGTTAACTTTCGTAGAGCTTGGGACATAAGTCTTGCTTGTTTACCAACATGGTGAGCCCCCATATCTCCTTCAATTTCATCTTTTGGTGTAAGGGCAGCAACTGAGTCAATGACAATAACATCTAGTTTCCCTGACCGTACAAGACTCTCTGTGATCTCTAGGGCTTGTTCTCCTGTGTCTGGCTGTGAAATAAGTAGTTCATCTAGTTTTACACCTAGCTTTTTTGCATACTCCGGATCCATTGCATGTTCAGCATCGATAAATGCACAAAGACCATCCTTCTTTTGAGCTTCAGCAATAACATGAAGGGCGAGAGTAGTCTTACCAGAAGATTCTGGTCCAAATATTTCTATGATTCTTCCTCT
>CAZPRI010000029.1:0-6170 GCA_964589635.1 uncultured Candidatus Saccharibacteria bacterium
CTGGGTTTTAACAAATCTCTTAAAGAAGTTGACATTTAAGTACCGGTGACCAATGCCCATATATTCTGCTCGTCCCATAAAATCCAAGCATTGCCATCTATGGCAACAAATGTTCCTTTATCATCAAGCGCTCCACTAGAATAAACCCAACCAGGATCAGAAACTGAGCTACCGTCATTTAAAATGATAACATCACCGTTATTAGGCTGGACCTTTATAGACTGATTATAGGCAATATTACCAAAACTAACTTTTAAACCATCTTCAGCGGCCGGTAAATTGAAAGTGATGGGATCGTCGTCATTATTTATATAATAACCATCCAAGCAATCCTGTGCTGTAAGCGTAACCGTGGCATCTGTATATAGCGTAACCGGAGTTTTAGTGGTTCGTTCCCCGCTATAAGTTATAGTGCCAGTGGTGGTGCCATTAACTAAAATAGAATATCATAATTCAGATTTTTTTCTGGAAAAAACACGGTATTCGTGTATAATTCTTCCATGCCAAAGAAGACTACAAAAAGACCTAAAAAGAAGATAATTAAGTTGCCAAAGGGGGTAAAATTAGTGAAAATTAAGAAAAAAAGAAAACTTTCATTTTTCAATAACTTTTTGACAGTCTTTCTGACTCTTTTACTATTGACGTTTATTTTCTCAAATCTAATAGAAAACAAAGAAAATGATTCATCTATTGCTATCTCTGAAGTGGCTACGCTTGTCAAAGAAGGAAAAATAGAAACCCTTTCTGTAAAAGGAACAGAGGTTGAGGTTAAGATAAAAGATTCTGAAGATTTAAAATTTGCAAAAAAGGAAGAAGGGTCATCTATTTCTGAAACACTTACAAGTTATGGTGTGACTTCAGAACAACTAACTGCAACAAAAATTGAAATTATTGATAATACAGGATTTCTGTTTTGGTTAACAATAATGATTCCAATTATTCTTCCTTTAATTTTTATTATTCTTCTCATCTTCTATCTTTCAAAACAAGTAAAAGGAGCAGGGGCACAGGCTTTCACTTTTGGTCAATCAAAAGCAAAGTTTATAAATCCAAAAGATGGAAAAGAAAAAGTAACATTCAAGGATGTTGCTGGTGTTAAAGAAGCAAAGCAAGAGCTTTCAGAAATTGTAGATTTTCTAAAGAGTCCTAAAAAGTTTTTGGATATTGGAGCAAAAATTCCAAAAGGAGTTTTGCTTATGGGTGCACCTGGAACTGGAAAAACCTTGCTTGCGAGAGCTACTGCGGGAGAGGCTGGAGTTTCCTTCTTTTCAATATCTGGTTCAGAGTTCGTAGAAATGTTTGTTGGGGTTGGAGCTAGTCGAGTTAGAGATTTATTCAAAATGGCAAAACAAGCCTCACCTTCAATTATTTTTATCGATGAAATTGATGCTGTTGGTAGAGCGAGAGGGACTGGTACTGGAGGAGGACATGACGAAAGAGAACAAACTCTAAATCAAATTCTTGTTGAGATGGACGGTTTTGAACCAAACGAAAAAATAATTGTTATGGCTGCAACAAACAGACCTGATGTTTTGGATTCTGCAATTCTTCGACCAGGAAGATTTGATAGAAGGGTGATGATTGATAATCCTGATAGAGAAGATAGGGAAGCAATTTTAGAGATTCATGCAAAAGGAAAACCATTAGCTGAAGATGTTGATTTTAAATTAATTGCTCATAGAACTCCGGGATTTTCAGGAGCTGATCTGTATTCACTTATGAATGAGGGTGCTATTCTCGCTGCTCGAGAAGAAAGAAAACAAGTTTCTCAATTTGATCTCATACGATCTATTGAGAAAGTTATGCTTGGTCCAGAAAGAAGAAGTCACCTTCTTTCAGACAAAGAAAAAGAAATTACTGCCTATCATGAGGTTGGACATGCTTTGGTTGCATCACTTCTTCCAAACTCAGATCCTGTTCACAAGATTTCAATTGTCTCAAGAGGTAGAGCAGGAGGATACACCTTGAAACTTCCTGAGCAAGACAAGAGACTACATTCAAAGAAAGATTTTATTGATGACCTTGCGATGAGTCTTGGAGGGTATGTTGCCGAAAAATTAATTTTTGGGGATACAACGACTGGACCTTCAAACGATTTGCAGGTTTCTACTTCAATCGCAAGATCAATGGTCACAAAATATGGAATGAGTAATGAGTTTGGACCAATAGCTCTAGAGGGTGATGGAGGAAGAACTTTATTTGGTCAAGGAATTGACGATAGAGACTATTCTGAGAAAGTAGGAGATCTCATCGATTCTGAGATAAGAAGAATCATGAAAGATGCCCACGACAAGGCTGTTGAGCTTTTGACTCAACATAAAAATGTTTTGGAAATTATTTCAAAGAGGCTTATTGAAGTTGAGACATTGGAAAGAGAAGAGTATGAACAAATGCTTAAAGCACACGGGATTACTCCAAACAAACAAAACGAAGTGACTATATAGCATTTTTTTGCTATAAATATTCACATGCACCTATAGCTCAATTGGTAGAGCGCTCGTCTTATACACGGGTGGCTCCAGGTTCAAGTCCTGGTGGGTGCACAGAGAATCACATTTTGTAGTTCCTTTTGAAATTAGTATTTAAGTTAAGAATATACAATAGAATGTTTGACATATTTTTTAAACATAAGTATCATATTTTTTGAAGCCATGAGTACAAGAAATAGCAAAAAAGGAAAGGGTGGAAAAAGAAAACCAAATCGTCCTAAGCCAGGAACACACCTGGCAACTGGAATTGTCGGGAAACAAGGTAATGTCCGAAAGGGTGCTACGGGACGGTAGTCGTTTTCAAATAACCGCGAAGCCTTCGGCTTCGCGGTTATTTTTATTCAAAATGAATATCCTTTTTGCCTTGTATTCTCGAAGTTAGTTTTTTTGTTAATAGTTCATCTGATACAAGTATTTTTGCCTCCTCTCGTGCGGCTTCAACAAGTTTTATATTTTTAATTGCTTCCATACCAAGGTCTGTAACTCCCCATTGTTTTCCTCCTTCAAGCTCTCCAGAACCTCGAAGCTTTAAATCATACTCTGCTAATTCGAAACCATTTTTAGCGCTCTGTAATGCATTCAATCTACTAAGAGTTGTCTCGCTTTTTGAGTTTGTAAATAGGTAGCAGTAAGCTTGATTTTCACTACGTAGAACTCTTCCTCTTAGTTGATGTAGCTGAGCTAAGCCGAATCTTTCAGATCCTTCAATGATTATATTGGTAGCATTAGGAATATTTACTCCAACCTCGATTACAGAAGTAGAAATTAATATATCTATTTTTCCTTCTTCGAAATCCTTCATTACTTTTTCTTTTTCATCATTTTTTAATTTTCCGTGCATCTCACCAACTACAAATTCTGGGAAAATATTTTCTCTCAAATTTTTAGCTTCTTCTTGAACAGAAGTTACATTCAGTGTGTTTAACTTTTCGGGATCTGGTTCAAATATTCTTGGGCAGATAACATAAACCTGTCGACCACTTTCAATTTCTTTTCTAATTTTTTCATATACTTCATCTCGGTTTTCTTTTGAAACAATTTCTGTTTGTACTGGCTTTCTACCTTTTGGCATTTGATCAAGAATAGTTAAATCAAGATCTCCATAAATTGTTAAAGCCAAAGTCCTTGGAATAGGTGTTGCTGTCATTGAGAGTAGATGAGGCAGAAAATCATCTTTTTTTGCTAGTTTTGATCTTTGGTTTGTACCAAATCTGTGTTGTTCATCAATAATTACATATGCAAGATGTTTAAATTTGACAGATTTTTGGATTAGAGAGTGTGTTCCGATAAGGATTGGTATCTCTCCATTTTCTACCCATTTTAATAATTGTGTTTTGGAAATTTTTGTCCAACCTTCCGTATCAACTTTGGGTGGAAATTTAAAACATCCTGATGAAGTCATTAATCCAATTTTAATTCCTGTCCCATCAAAAAAGTTTATAAAGTTTTCAAACAGTTGTCTTGCCAGGACTTCAGTAGGTGCCATGTATGCAATTTGCAGATTTCCAAAGTCTTGATTCTTAGGGCGAGTGTTCACTACTGAGTATGCTGTTGCTGCTGCCACAGCCGTTTTTCCTGAACCAACATCACCTTCAAGTAATCGGGACATTGCCTTTTCTGTCTTAAAATCATTGAAAATATCATTAATAGATTTCTCCTGTGCATCCGTAAGTTTGAAAGGAAGTTTACTTGTAAAATCTTTCAGTGTGTTTTTTTGTATATCAATTATGTATGATTTTTTTGATTCGTTATTTTTCCTTTGTAATTGTCTTTGTAGTTGAATTAAAAATACTTCTTCAAAAGCGAATCTTTTTCTTGCCGCCATAGCATCACTTTGTTTTTTGGGTGAGTGTATCCAAATTAATGCAGTTTGAATTGAAGGAAGTTTGTATTTCTTTAAAATATCCTCGGGAATATATTCCTCTATATCCTTGAAATCATCAGAAGTCAAAATCTTTTTTATTGAATGATAAAACCAACTTGAAGAGACACCTTTTGATAATTTATATACAGGTATTAAAAAATCGTCACTTTTCTTTTCTCTTTCTGAAAATAATGAAATACCACCTTCATCTGGAAGTGTATCTATTTTTTCAATTTCAGGATTATTTAAATAAGGTTTATCTTTGTAGAGAGAAACTTTTCCAGTAATTTTAACTAGCTGTCCGTCTTGATACATTTTTGCAATATATGGTTGATTGAACCATGTTGCTTTTATTGAACCTGATTCATCTTCTATAATTCCTTCTGATTTTGAAACCTTACTTCTATATGTTTTTCCAAGTTTCAGGCTTTTTATTTTTCCAAATATCACAACTTTTTTATCAATCTCAATATTTTTTATTTGATTGAATTCAGATTCATCTCCGTATGTGGCAGGAAAGTGAAATAAAATATCAGAGATTGTATTTATACCAAGTTTGAATAGTGCCTCTTTATGTTTTGAATCAATTTTTAAATAGGTAGTTAGATTTTTTTCAAACATGGAAATACTATACCAAATAGTATTAAAGAATAAATAAAAGCCCCCGAATAAAGAGTAGTCTTATTCGGGAGTTGGGGGGTGTGGGGGGAAGAATTCTTAACCCTTGATCGCAGTAGTTGGGTCTCAATCAATAATTGGTGCGAGCTCCTGAATACCGCTTGGGAAAGCTTGTTTGATTGTGTCGCAGCCCCAGGTGTTTCCACTGTTTTTTTACTTAGTTTAAAGTACATACGGGGGAATATCTTACTTGATAAAAAGATGTTGTCAACGATCTTTTTGGGTGTATAGTTAGTGTGTGAAAAAAGTAATAATTTTATCCCTGACTATAATGCTTCTGGCCCCATTTCACTCATATGCAAGTGAGAACCTTTTCTATTATTTCGATAATACAAACGGGTTATCTAGTTTCAAGAAAAATTACAGAAATATAGATATTATTAATCCACAAGTGTATGAAGTTAATTATGATTTAAAAATTGATAAGCCTTCTGGTAAAAAAGTAAAAGATTTATTACGAACAGCTAAAAAGAAAAAAGTCGATGTAATGCCTCTCTTGGTAAATAAAGATTTCGATAAAGTTCTGATGTCAGATATTTTAATTAATTCTAAGGCTCAAGATGAGATTATAGATTTTATGATTAAGGAAGCTAAAAAGAATAAATATATTGGTTGGCAATTTGATTTTGAAAACATTAATCATCTTGATAGAAAAATGTACACAGCTTTTGTAAAAAAGACATATGAACGATTACAAAAAGAAAACTTAAAATTTAGTGTGGCGGTGATTCCAAGATCAAAAGACTATGATGTAAATAGTAAGGATCAGGATTGGAGTTCCGCATATGAATATTCAGAGTTAGCTAAAAATTCTGATTTCCTATCTCTAATGACCTATGATGATCCAAACACTTTTGGACCAGTTGCCTCTACTATTTATGTGGAAAAAGTTTTGAATTATTTGAAAAAAACTGTACCAGCAGAAAAAATGTCACTTGGTGTCCCAGCATATTGTTATGAATGGCAGGAAAATCCAAGGAAGAAAATAGGGGCAACGACATATGAACTAGCAGAAAAGAAATATAAAAAGGGAAACAATAAAACTAGAGGTTTTGATTCTTATTTTGGTGCCGAATGGTTTAGATTTGAAAATAATGGAATAAAGCAAGAGATTTGGTGTGATAACGTCGACAGTTGGA
>CAZPRI010000030.1:0-5331 GCA_964589635.1 uncultured Candidatus Saccharibacteria bacterium
AGAAACACATGAAGGAGATTTTGATGATGAGATCAATCTTCCTCAAGAAGATTCTCAAGAAGACGAAGAAAAAGAGCACTTCGATGAGGGGGATGGACAACTATCAGTTGATGTTATTAACAACCCTGAGGAAATTGTGATTAAGGCTATGGTCGCTGGCGTTAAACCTCAAGATTTAGATATTCAAATTTCTCGTGACATGATTACTATTCATGGAACACGCGAGGAGTCAGATGTTGTTATAGAAGAAGACTACGACCACCGAGAACTATACTGGGGATCATTCTCTAGAAACATTATCTTGCCAGAAGAAATTGATGTTGAAATGGCAGATGCGAAAGAACGTCATGGATTATTAGAGATTCATTTACCTAAGTTAGACAAGAATCGAAAGGCAAAGTTGAATGTGAAGAGTGGATAATTGTTTTTAAAAACAATTATGATAGCATAAAAACCAGAAAGGACGTTATGCTATGAATTCAATTGAGAATAATATTAAAAGAGCACACAAAATATTTAGCTCTGGTGTTAAGGCTATAAGAGAAGGAGCTGACGCTAACGGAGTAACTCTTCTGGATGATCCCGGTGACACTCCAAAAGAAAAAGCTCTACTCAAACGCTGGTCTGATCCAGCAATGATAGCTCAAGACTGCTCCATGGCCATCGGATGAAATATCAACACAAAACCCCGCATTTTTGCGGGGTTTTATTTATACTTGGTGTCAAGAGGCGGGCTCGAACCGCCGACCCTTCGCTCTTCAGGCGAATGCTCTACCAACTGAGCTATCTTGACATATTAATTATTGGTTCTCCTTGATTCCTTCAATAATTTTTGAAAGATCAAAACCGTTGAGACCAACATTCAGATTATTCTTTATCTCACCTGCAGTATCTGCTGTTTCCTTTATTGAAGCATATAATTCCATCAATTGCTCCAAATATGGTTGCACCAATTGATAACCATAATATGAAACTCCCAAGAATAGTGCGATCTTTATTACTCCAAACCAAAAACTCAAAGTCTCCTTTCGGTGTAATTTTCTAAGAATTATATTGTTATCCTCAATAGTCTCTTCTATTGCTGATAACCTACTCTCAATGTCCTCGGGCATGAAATGTATTATAGCGGAAAATATGGTTATTTCAAGGGTATGACTATTGTTATAAGTTCGGCAGGAATGAGCCACAAATTATCTCAACTAGGCTCTATAGTTGTGCCTTCGGCAGGAATCAGTCAGGAGTCGACTATTTTTATATTCACAAGGTTCATTAAAAATATGTCGCTCAAGACCCTGACTCAATAAAAAGTCTTCGTGCCTCCAGACTTTTTATTTCCGCCTTTCGATCCCTGTTCAAACTCTAAAACAAAGGAGCTAATTCTTATCAGAATTAGCTCCTTTGTTTTATGTGCCTTCGGCAGGAATCGAACCCACATCAATCCCTTAGGACGGGACTGTTCTATCCATTGAACTACGAAGGCAAATGAGGAATATAATGAGAAAATGTATTTTTTTATTATTTCCGAGTGCAGCCTTCGCAAGTTTTACTTACCAAAGCTGACTTATAATTTAACATAAAACCGACCCTTTTGAAGGGTCGGTTTTACTTTTTTTATATTTCCAATATCTCTCTTATCTTTGCCTCATCGAAACCTATAATTGTCTCATCATCTATTGATATTACAGGGACTCCCATTTGTCCTGTTTTTTCTACCATAAGATTTCTTTGCTCTTCATCTGCAGCAACATCGATGTCTTCAAATTCCACCTCATTTGCTGTAAAGAAATCTTTTGCAGCATGACAGAAATGACATGTTGGAGTTGAATAAATTTTTACTTTGCTCATACCTATTATCTTTAATATTAATTGAAAATATTTTAACACATACTAGGATGAAACCCAGTTTTTTAATCTCCCCCAAAAACTCCTTTTGACTGGTTCCTCTATTTCGATCTCTTCTTCCTCTATTATCAAGATGGCCTTTTCACCTTCCTTTGCTAAGTCAAATTTTGATCTGATTTCTCTCTCCATTCCAGTTTCAGATTTCAAATACTCAAGATCCTCAGTGGATGCATTGTAGCGTGCCTCTAAGGCCAAATATTGAATTTCTACAGCTTTTAAATACTCTTTTGTATCTTTAGACCTCTTGTACATTTTTAACGCAGCATTACTGATTAAAATAACTACAAGTAATAGAATAAATGCCACTATTTTTATATCTAAAATACCTCCTTTTTTCTTTTTTCTATTACCGTAAGTATTCATTGAAAAAACATAATTTTATGCTATTATCTTAACACTTTATGTCAGTAATTTTTAACAAAAGAGGTAGAAAAATAATGAAAACAGTATTTGCTTTTCTTGCGGTAATCATTGCCCTATCAATGATTTTGCTTTACTCACCTGGTATATTAGAGCTATTCGCCTCTTAATAATTTCAAAAAAACATCTTGGCCAATACTCACCTTTGCACCTTGTTGCATTCGTTTTTTTCCTTTCTTTTGTTTTTCCCGGAGCTTCATTTTTCTTGTGATATCGCCTCCATATAAATAATCTGTAACATTTTTCCTAATGGCAGAAATTGTTTTTGAAGATAAAATCCTACCATTCACTTTTGCTTGGATTTTCGTAGAAAACATTTGTTTCGGCAGGATATTAAAAAGTCTTTCTACTGTTTTTTCAGATTCTTCTTGGACTCTAGCTTGAGACACAATCCTTGTAAAAGCTGGAAATAATTCTTCTGCAACATAAATCTCCATTTTAATTACACTAGCATCTTTCATTTCTCCTAACTCATACGAAAGTGATGCATATCCTGAGGTTGCACTTTTTACTTCATCAAAGAAATTCCGCATCAATTCTCTAAGTGGCATTTCCAAATTAACTGAATGTCTTCCTCCTAGATGATTTGTATCCCCCACTATTGCCTCATGTGCATACAAGACCTGCATAAGTGGTCCAAGATAATCAGCTGGAACAAAAATACTTACATTTACCCATGGCTCCCTAACAGAAATAATGTCTCCGTGATCAGGAAAAAGTGTTGGTGAATATACCATCGTCTCCTTTCCATTCTTGGTTGTGACCAAATAGTTAATAGTAGGTAATGTAACAACAAGATTCAGATTGAATTCTCTCTTCAGTCTCTCTGAAATAATTTCAAGATGGAGCATACCGAGGAATCCACACCGAAACCCTCTCCCTAATGTTCCAGAAGACTCCTCTTCATATGTGAGAGAAGAGTCTGAAAGTTTCAACCTATCTAGTGCAGATCGCAAAAAATCAAAATCATCCTGACTTTCAGGAAATACAGAAGCCCACACAACCGGTTTTGATTCGGTGTATCCAGACAAGGCATTTATCTGATTATTATCGTAAACAATTGTATCCCCAACTTTAGCAACACCCGGTCTCTTAATTCCTGTGACAATATAACCAATTTCACCTTTTGATAAACTTTCTCTTTTGCTTTTATCTGGAGAAAAAATCCCTATCTCATTTGTAATAAAAGATTCTCCAGCTACCATAAATCGTAGCTTATTTCCTGCCTTTAACTCTCCATCAAAAATTCTTGTGTAAATAATTACACCCTGATGATTTGAATATTCAAAATCAAAAACAAGAGCTCTGAGATTTTTATCGCCATCTATTTCAAATTTTGGATGAGGAACTTTTTCAATTACTGCTCGTAATAAAGCTTCTACACCTTCTCCAGTCTTTCCTGATGATTCAAAGATATCATCTGGATCTATATCTAAAAGTTCAGCAACCTCAATTTTTATATCATCAACCCGAGCGTTTGGTGAATCAACCTTTGAAAGTACGGGAATTATTGTAAGCCCCATTTCACGAGCCATATCAAGCGTAGTTAATGTTTGAGCTTGAATACCTTGTGTTGCGTCGACTAAAAGAATTGAACCTTCAACAGCTTTCAAAGCTCTTGAAACTTCATATGAAAAATCTATATGCCCAGGAGTATCAATAAGATTTAAGATATATCCTTGATATTCCATTCTAACAGGAGTCATTTTAATAGT
The DNA here is from genome assembly GCA_964589635.1 of uncultured Candidatus Saccharibacteria bacterium. Lineage (GTDB taxonomy): Bacteria > Patescibacteriota > Minisyncoccia > Phycocordibacterales > JAACPR01 > CAZUCU01. Next base: position 4,038 of record CAZPRI010000030.1, read on the forward strand.
AATCCCCTTTTCTCTTTCAAGCTCCATATTGTCTAGAACTTGTTCCTCCATTTTTCTGTCTTCAACAGTATGAGTAATTTCAAGCATACGATCAGCAAGTGTAGACTTACCGTGATCGATATGGGCAATGATACTGAAATTTCTAATTTTATTTAAATCCATGTACTGATATACTCGCTTAAATTAAGGCTTTTTGCAACTTTAAACTATGTCTAATTTTCTCTCTATTCTTTCAAACCTGTTTTCAAAGGCTTCTATCAACATTTTTATTGTATCGTGGTTATCTTCCATTAAAACAGCGGTGTGCGTTTTAAAATCTTCATTTATTTCTTTTCTAAACTTTACAAACCTCTCATCTAAATAACCTTTCCAAACATATTGTTTTTCTTCCAGGAGATTGTTCAAATAATCTTTTGTTACATAACCTTTTAATTTATCATCTAAAACATCATGTAAATACCCTTTTGTAACAGATTCTCCTCTTTTTTTTAGATAGTTTCTTGAACATATTTAAATATTAACACATTCCAAAGTTGACACTTATCCACAAGGTCAGGTTTCTTTAATAAGAATTGATTTAATAAAAAATAATATTGTGTCTCCAGAAACAAAATACCGCTCGTAATCCCTAACATCAACTCCGTCATTCCTGCAATACCACCACCGTCATCCCTGCGCAGGCAGGGACCAAGGCCTTTAAAAAATTATTTACATCGGTTTCAGGGAAAATTAAAAATATTGGATCCCTAACCCTGTGGTCATTTACAAATTCAAGTGAGCGGCCCCGTCAAACGGGGCCGCTTTTCTTTAAACTACTGGAACCTCCTCTACTTCAGGCGTATCTTCTTCCACAACTTCAGGTTCTGGATCTGGTTCTTGTGCTGCTAATTCTTCTTCCTCCACAGGTGTAGCAATCTCCTCACCTGATTCTGCTGTGTCATCTACTACATCTTCTAGAGTAGTTTCTTCTGATGCAACTTCTTCGTCAGGAGCAGTTTCTTCAGGAACAAACTCATCTACAACATCCTCTGTTGTATCAGTATCCGTAATAGCTTCTTCTACTGTTTCATCTGGTACAGGACTTTCATCACTTGAAACACCTCCTGATAATTCAACTGAATCACTTGGCTGATCTGAATTATATCCTTGATAATCTTTTATAAGTCTAATAAGGGAATCTTTATCCAAACAAGTATCTTCATCTACACAAAATTCCTCTGTTTGAACTTTTTTAAATCTTCCCACAATCCCATCCGCTGTCCTCGTAATATAATCGCCTATCCAATCGATCTTG
>CAZPRI010000031.1:0-4359 GCA_964589635.1 uncultured Candidatus Saccharibacteria bacterium
CGACCCTCTGCTTAAAAGGCAGGTGCTCTACCAGCTGAGCTACTGGCGGATATATTCTGAGTCAAAAAAATGACACGAATGTCCTATTTTTTAACATTATTTTTAATATTATTCAAGACTATAGAGGCAAGTCTATAGCAAACGCCCCTGCCCCGAGGAAGAGTAATGCCAAACTCACTACTCCCACCAGGGTATAGAATGAACATGTAAAATCAAAACTTTTAATTTCTTTGTCTGAAAGATACAAACTTATAGTTAAGTAAATAGCAACAAGGGATGCTATTTGCGCAAGAAAACCTATTACAAAAAACAGACCTGTTATGGCGCTTAATATTCCAGTAAACCATGTTGTCACATCAGGGAATGGGTATTTGTGCTTTTTATAGTAATCAAAAAACTTATCTCTGTTTTTGTAAATTATGAAATAACTGATATAAATAAAAATAATTCCAAGTGAAAGTCTCAATATAAATGGTGCAAGTATTGCAAACGATAGTAATGCTGGGAATGGATTTAACATACTGAAAGTATAAACCAAACATGGACAAAAAAGAAACCTCTCGACCTTGCTCGAGACAAGCAGTATTAATTTTAGACAATATTAGAAGCGTTTTAAACGTAGGGTCTATTTTTAGAACTGCAGATGCATTTGGTATTTCGAAAATTTATATCTGTGGTATTACTCCAGCCCCGATCGACAGATTCGGAAGAAAAAGAAAAGATTTGCATAAAACAGCTCTCGGCGCAGAAGATTCTGTAGAATGGGAACAGATAGAAAATGCATTAGAAAAAATTATTGAATTAAAAAAAGAACATTTTAAAATTATCTCATTGGAACAATCCCCAAACTCAATTGACTATAAAAACTCAACCCTTTCAGAAAAAGTGGCGATCGTTCTTGGATCTGAAACAGAAGGTGTTGCAGAAGATATATTAAAATTATCTGATGAAATTGCTGAAATAAAAATGCATGGCAAAAAAGAGTCCTTGAATATTTCTGTTGCAACAGGAATTTTTCTATCGAAAATTTTAAATATTTAATTTGACACTCAAATGACAAAAGATTAGTCTCAAACCAGAACAGCCCTAAAAACATGAAGAGAGAATTCAGAAATAGACGCGACTTTGACAGACATATTGGAAAAATCAAGAACTCTAGAAAAAGAAAGGAGAAGCGAATAACAGAACTCAAAGAAGATATCGAAAGGCTCAGAAAGATTGAATCTTTTTATCGTGGCCTCATGAGAACACACGGGAGTCTACCAAAAGATAACGATGATAGGCCTCAGTTTTTCTTTCAAGATAATTCTGGTGTACCAACTCTCGTAGAGGAATTTATGATACCCACTTCAGAAACCCTGTTACCTGACATGAAAAGAATTTCTTTGTCAGAGGCTGGAAAATCACAAATGAAGAACAGAAAGAACGGATTCATTATTTTTGTATCGCCTTTTAACGATACTTCTGCAGGACACAAAAGATTTCTAGTTGATTTTGAAAACGAGACATCTGAAATATATGAAGAAGAGGAGGAGGAACAAATTACTATCTCTTAAAAAAAGAGCTATCGCACCACGTGCGATAGCTTTTTAAATATTTAAAACAAACTTTTCTAGTGCAATTGGTAGTTCCACTCCTCCAACTCTCGACTCGTGAATAATTTTTGAGAGCTCTGATGTTTTTTCTAGAATTTCTTTTTCAGAATAATTATTGAGTGCTTTTTTTGCATTACTGTATGGAAACGGAGCTAATCCAGAATCTGCCTGAGAAGCTTTTGAAGCAATGGAAATATTTTTAAATTGCCAAAAAAAAGTTCCGTGTAATTCTTCTGGTGCATACATCTCTAACATTTCATGAAATGTAACCCAAAGATTTTTCTTATCTCTATTTATTATTGGATTACAGATATCAAAAATTTTTGTTCTCTCCTCTACTTTCTTTTGCCCACCAGCATCAATAATTTTTTCCGCGCATTTTTCAATCTTTTTTAAATCCGTTTTTGAGACTTCTCCTTCGTTCCAAATAAAAATATTTTCTGATTCTTTTATTTCCTTCAAAAAATTCAATACCACTTCAGATGTATTTTTTTCATCCAATAACCTTTTAACATAAACAATATATTTATTTTCAAACAAGGCGCTGGACTGAGTCATTTCCTGAAATGAGCTTTCATTACAATTGTCACTATTTATTACAAACAACGAAGCATCTGGTTTTTTGTCCAGCATTTTTTGAATAAGAGAATTGGCTTTCTCTCCTGCTTTTTGTGAATCTATTCCATGAAAAAAGTAGAGCATATTACAGTATTAATTGAACCATAGCTCCCCAATTTTTTCCGGAATACCCATTCGCTATTATTGGGACACCTTTACTTTGTCTTTCAGTAAGAATTGATTCCATAATATTTTTTATTTTTGGAGAGACCTCATCTATCAATTCTTTATTGCACTCAAAGATTAATTCGTCATGAACTTGCATTAACATCTTAACTTTGTTTTTCAGGTTTTCTTTTATTAGAAAATCATCAATCTCAATCATTGCTATTTTTAATATATCTGCAGAAGTTCCCTGTATTGGAGCATTAATTGCCATTCTTTCTGCCATCGCACGAATAAAAGGGAGTTTTGAATTTATTCCGTCGAAATATCTTCTTCTTCCAAATAATGTTTCTGTGTAACCATTTTTTGTTGCAAATTCTTTTGTTTCTTCCAGATATTCAGCAAGTCGATCGAATGTTTTGAAGTAATTATTATAAAATTCTTGAGCTTCTTTCCTGTCTGTTTTTAAATTCTTTTGTAATGAAGTAACTCCCATCCCATACAAAATTCCGAAGTTAATTGTCTTTGCTTTTGATCTCATATCTTTTGTAACCTCTTCTGGCTTTACATCAAACACAAAACTAGCAACACTTTCGTGAATATCATTTCCCTCCTTAAACGACTGAATGAATTTTTTATCTTCTGACAAAATTGCAGCAAGCCGGAGTTCTATTTGAGAATAATCAAATGCTAAAAGTTTCTTTCCTTTGGGTGCAACAAAAGCATCTCTTATTTTTCTACCCATCTCGCTTCGTATTGGTATGTTTTGTACTGCAGGATTTTCTGAAGCCATTCGTCCTGTCGCAGCTCCTGTTTGAATAAATCTTGGATGTATTCTTCCATCTTTTTGAATATGTTTTGGAAAGTTATCAATATATGTAGAGAGAAGTTTTTGAAGACCTCTATAATCCAAAATCTTTTCTGCAATTGGATGAACCTCAACAAGTTTTTGAAGTACCTCTTCTTTTGTTGAGTAAGAACCTGAAGATGTCTTTCTCATCCCCTTGTATTTCAGCCCCATTTTCCCAAACAGAATATCCCCCATTTGTTTCGGTGAATTTATATTAAACTCTTCTCCAGCCATTTCATAGATTTCCTTCTCTAGTTTTGAAAGGGTCTTGTGATGTTCTTTTGAAAGTTTTGTTAGAACTTTTTCATCAATTGCAATTCCATTCTCAGACATTTCTTTTACAATTTTTATAAGTGGTTCTTCGATTTCCTTATAAACTTCCATTGTTCCCTGTTTTTCTAGTTCTTCAAAAATATATTTTTTTGCTTCCTTAAAATCATCTGTTTTTGCAAAACTAAAAACATCTTGAATATTTGGATTAGTAAAACTTGAATTCAAGACCCACAAAGCCACACATGTTTGTGAAACTTCGTACTCATCCAAATCCTGCTCTTTTGTTTCTGTGCTTATTTTTTCACTTTGTTCTGGAAAAATTTCAAGCAATCTATTATTTAGAGTTCTAAATTCCAACTCATCAAAAAGAGTCTTTATCTTTTTAACTGAAACATTTTCTTTCCAGTTTGCACCTTCTAAATCTATATCGATAGGCACATCTCTTCGAATTGTTGCGAGCATCTTACTAAACTCTGCTTCTTCCTGATGTTCTTTTAATAAGTTTACAATTCTTGGTTTGAAGCCTTTCTCTTCAAGCTTATTTATATTTTTATAAATTTTTTCCAAAGGTCCAACCTTGGTAATAAGTTCTGTTGCTGTTTTCTCTCCAATTCCAGGAACCCCAATAATATTGTCAGAGGGATCACCTCTGAGACCTTTGTAATCTGTTAATTGGACAGGAGGAAATCCAAACCTATCCATAACTGCTTTTTCGTTATACAAAACTGTGTCTTTAATCCCTTTCTTTAAAGTGTAGATTTGCACTCTGTCTTTATCAGCAAGTTGCAATGTATCCATATCTCCAGAAGCAATAATCACTGTAAGATTTTTTTCTGACTTTAATTTTTCAGCGAATGTCCCAATAACATCGTCGGCCTCAAATCCTTCTTTTTCATAAATAGGAATATTGAATGCTTT
>CAZPRI010000032.1:0-3663 GCA_964589635.1 uncultured Candidatus Saccharibacteria bacterium
AAAATATTTCCCTTCATTTCTGTGAAAAACATACCGTCACCACTAATTACAAGCACCCCGCACGTCATCCTCCACAACCCCTCCGTCATCCTCGGGTTTAACCCGGGGATGACGTTTTGTTTTGTGGTGTATGACGTAGAGGTGGTGATAGATGACAGCGGGGTTTGTGGTTTGTGGTTTGAGAGACCAAATGCTCAGAGCATTTTTTATAAAAAACCCTTTAATTTCAATGTTTTTTATTGATTCTGCCCAGAGCAATCCTGTAATATTACCTAATCTCAAAACCTTCCTTATTTTTCAACTCTTTGTAAACGCTTTCCATGATCTTTCCAACTTCCTCATCATTTAAGGTTCTTTCATTTGATTGAAACACAAACCTTGCTGCATATGAAGTTCTCCTATCCTTTTGGAACACATCAAAAAGCCTCTTTGTCTTTAATAAATCTCCTGCATTTTTCTCTACGATTTCAAAAATAGTATTCTCGTCCCCTTTTCCATCTGGAATCCAGACTGAAACATCTCGTGATACGAATGGATATGGAGAATTTGGGGTTACTTGAATTTCACTATTAAAATCTATTTCAATTTTTTCTTCTGTATAAAAATTCTCAATTAGTTCTTTTAATTCTACTTGTACAAATTCCTGATCATCTTTTATATCGACTTTTATATTCAATGATTCAAGTGTATTTCTAAGTATTTCGGAAGCCTTAGGTTTTTTAAAATTCTTATTTCTTACTCCTAACCCAAGAACAAGTGTCTCCTCTCCACCAGGATACACTTTACCGATTTCAAAAATATTTACCCTATCGATATTCAACAGGTCAGCACTATAGTGTCCAGACTCAAGCGCCTCTGTAATTCCTTTTTCAAGTGAAGTTCTAAGGTATTGTTTATCTGAAGCCATAGCTTTAATCGCCCTAACATCTCCTTTCTTTGTAAATGAATATGTTATCACTTCTGAAAAACCAAGTTTTTGTAATTCACTTTTTATTTTTAAAATTGCAACAGTTTCTTTGTTTGAATTTTGAACTTTATCAAAACCTTTTAGAGGTTCAGGTCTTATTTTTTCGTAGCCGTAAATTCTTCCAATTTCTTCTATAATATCGTTCTCCTTTCTTAAGTCTAATCGTAGACTTGGAATTTCAAGCACATATCTTTCTTCATCTTTTTTCACCGGTCTTCCATATGCGGTTATATTTTTGAACCTATCAGAATCCTTTAGTTCTTCAATTAAAACTCCTTTATCATCCTGTCTTGTCGCATGGATTATCCTTCCTTCACCTAAATACATTCCAACATGATCAATACCATCTTCACATTTTGTCCCTGGTAAAAACTCTACTGATTCAGTATGGACTTTACCACCCTCTTTTGTGTTTGAAAAAATTAAATCTCCAGCCTCTAATTCTTCCTCTGAAACATTTTCGCAATAAAAATATTGATCAACAGACATTCTAGGAATCTGAACACCAACCCTTGAATAAGCGTATGCAAACAATGATGCACAGTCGAAACCATCAGGCGCATCATAAGTAACACTTGATCCATATACATACGGTTTCCCTTCCAATGATTTTACAATCTCAACAACTTCTTTTTTAGGGTTAACTATCTTGAAAGAAATCTCTAACTTACTTAGAATATTTTCTAAATCTTTTTCCTGAACCTCAATACCAAGTAACTTATTTAAATTCTCTTTTTTAAGCCCAACAATAAAATTATTTTTTGGCCTCTTTTCATATACATCAACAATATTTGAAACTTCTACACTACTCCCACCATACTTAAGCAGAAGTTCAGTCACCCTATTCATAGCAACCTCTGCAAGCTCAGGAGTAATTTCATTTTCAAATCTTTTTGAGGAATCCGTTTTTACTGAAACTTTGTTTGACGCTTTTCTAATATATGAACTATGAAAATTAGCACTCTCAAGAATAAGATTTTTTGTAGCACCATCAACTTCCGCCTTATTTCCACCCTTAATTCCAGCAATAGCTAAAGGTTCAGTGTCTGCAATCACAAGTACTTCATCATCAAACTCAACTACTTTTTTATCTAGTGTAGTAATTTTCTCTCCAGTTTTTGAAAGTCTTATGTTTATTTTTTCTCCATCAAGTTTATCTTTATCAAAAGCGTGCATAGGTTGCCCAAGTTCGAACATTACTATATTTGTAATATCAACAACATTATTAATAGATTTTTCTCCTATACTTTCAAGCTTCTTTTTTAATTCTTCAGGCGAAGGCCCGACCTCAATATTCTTAATTTCCCGCAACATATATCTATTACAATTTACATCTTCAATGTTTACTTCAAAATGTGTCTCAAAAGTTCCTCCTATTTTTTCAGAATGTGGATACATAAAATTCAAGTCAAAATTGATAGCGATCTCTTTTGCAACTCCTGTATGACACAAACAGTCATGGGCTCTATTTGGAAGAATGTCGATATCAAAAATATAATCACCATTTTTTTCTTCAATAGATTCTATTTCAAAGCTTGTAACATTAAGAACATCAGAAATTTTTTCTGGAGTATCAACATTGTCACCTAAATATTCTTTTAACCAATTGTATGAAAATAACATATTAAAATTGTGAGATTACTCGTAAGTCTCCATTGTATAAATCCCTTATGTCTTCTATTCCATGTTTCATCATAAGAAGACGATCTACACCAACCCCGAAAGCAAAACCTGAATATTCATTTGGATTTATTCCGGCTGAATTTAAAACGTTTGAGTGAACCATTCCGGCTCCCAAAATTTCGAGCCATTTTCCACCCTCTTTTCTAATATCAACTTCGAATCCAGGCTCAACAAAAGGAAAAAAACTTGGCCTAAGTCTAATTTCAAAATCTTCACCAAATAATTTTTTTACCATAACATCAAGGTAAAATTTTAGGTTTGCAACTGAAATATTTTTTCCAACTACAAGACCTTCTATCTGATGAAATTGAGCTTCGTGTGTTTTATCAGTAGTTTCATTTCTAAAAACTTTTCCGGGAGCAATAATAGCAAGCGGAACACTATTTTCTTCCATATATCTAATTTGAACAGGAGAAGTATGAGTTCTTAAAAGTTTTTTATTATCTAACCAAAAAGTATCTTGCATATCTCTTGCTGGGTGATCTTTTGGGACATTCAGAGCATCAAAATTGTGCCACTCATCTTCCATTTCTGGTCCTGTAGCAACAGAAAAACCCATGCCTTCAAATAGCTCAGTTAATTCGTTTATAATCCCAGTAACAGGATGTAGATGCCCCTGCCTGCCGGTAGGCAGGCTCTTTTCTTCTTTCATAAATCGTATTTTACTTTAATTAACTTTAGAAATCCAACTCAAAGAAAGATCCCTTATCTTTTACAAAAATAGTTCCACTAGTATCAATCCTAAAATCAATATTGTTTCCTACATAAACTGGTTGGACATTTCTTTCTGACCTTGGATCAACTTCGACTGCAAAGAGACCATCATCTGATAGAACTAACCAAACATCTCCTCTTTTTGGAAAGAGTGCGAATGATTTAATTTCGTTTACCCAATCGAGAGAGATTTCATCATTACATATTTTATTAACACCACCTTCACAATAATAATATGGTATTGATTCTTCACTACCTATCCAGTAAACAACAATATCTCCTTTTTTTATCCACATTAA